>JBJEYY010000077.1:0-14748 GCA_051887095.1 Faecousia sp.
GCTGGTTCGCAATGACAGGAAATTTGAAACGAGTAGTGTAAACAACAATTTATCTGCGAGGAAAAATTTGAAAACAAAAACGTACCGCAGGGGAAGCCCTGCGGTACGTTGGCTTTGTCAGGGCTGCTTACCGATGTAGGCGAGGATGCCGCCGTCTACATAGAGAATATGTCCGTTGACAAAATTGGAGGCGTCGGAGGCCAGGAACACGGCGGGGCCTACCAGATCGTCGGTGGTGCCCCAGCGGCCCGCGGGGGTCTTGCCGATGATGAACTGGTCAAAGGGATGGCGGCTGCCGTCAGCCTGGCGCTCCCGCAGGGGAGCGGTCTGCTGGGTGGCGATGTAGCCCGGGCCAATGCCGTTGCACTGGATGTTGGCGCCGCCGAACTCGGAGCAGATGTTCCGGGTCAGCATCTTCAGGCCGCCCTTGGCGGCGGCGTAGGCGGACACGGTTTCCCGGCCCAGCTCGCTCATCATGGAGCAGATGTTGATGATCTTGCCGTGGCCCTTGGCGATCATGCCGGGAATCACAGCTTTGGAGCAGATGAAGGGGGCAATCAGGTCCACATCGATGACCTTGGTGAAATCCTCCACGCTCATATCTGTCATAGGAATGCGCTTGATGACACCGGCGTTGTTCACCAGGATGTCCACGACACCCACCTCTTCCTCGATTTGGGCGATCATGGCCTTGACGGCTTCCTCATTGGTAACATCGGCCACATATCCGTGGACCTCAACACCGGCCTCGGCGTAGGCCTTGAGGCCCCGCTCCCGGCTGGACTCGCTGGAGCAGTTGAAGCAGACGGTGGCGCCCGCCTGAGCAAGGCCCACACCCAGGGCGAAGCCGATGGAGTGGGCACCGCCGGTAACCAGGGCCACCTTGCCGGTCAGATCAAACAGATTCATGATTGTTTTCCTCCTTATCAGAAAGCAGTAATTCCGTATAGCACATCAGGAACGGGGCAAGCCCCTTGGCATCGTTTTCCACCACGGGCTCGGAGATGTAGTATTCATAGCTTCCGTCCCGGCGGCGGTTGTTTTCGGGGCCCAGGCCAGCCACCAGGCAGATACCGCCCAGGTTCAGCTTTCCGTCGGTTTCCGTAAGATACCTGCGGCAGATGCTCTGGAAGATATCCGCGCCCACCCGGGCGTAGGACCGGTCCAGGATGCCCAGACGGGCACCCTTCAGGTAGAAGTAGGCCACCATGGCGGAGCCGGAGGTTTCCGGGTAGTTGCCCTCCCGGCCTACCTGGTTGGGGACCTGCCAGAGCATACCGCTGTCAGTGTCGATGTAGGGGAGCAGATTCGCAGCAAGCTCCCGGGCGATGGATACCATGTCATTTCGGAAATCCTCGTGGCCGGGGGCGATTTCGGCGGTGACATCAATCAGCGCGGCGCTGAACCAGCCCAGGCTTCTCAGCCAAGGATTCCGGGAGCAGCCGTCGGGCCCTGACCAGAAGGCAGAAAGGCTGGCATCGTAGCCATGGCGGTACAGCCCTGTGGCGGGGTCATACATATGGGTACGGACATTGCGGAACTGTCTGCGGATGTCCTCATACCCTTTGCAGTTGTCACACTCGGTGGTGTAGCGGGCGTAGAACACCTGAGCCATATACAAGCCGTCCAGCCATACCTGATTGGGGTAGATGGCCTTGTGCCAGAAATTGCCCTCGGGAGTGCGGGGCTGACGAAGAAGCTGGCCGTAGAGGGTATCGATTGCCCGACGGTATTTCTCCTTGCCGCTTACCCGGTACACATCGAAGAGCACCCGGCCCTCGCAGATGTTGTCCAGGTTGTAGTCTTCTTCCTTGTAGCCCAGCAGGCTTCCGTCTTCCCGGACATAGTAGTCCAGGAAATGCTCCGCAAAGTCATAGTATTTCTGATCCCCGGTGATCCGGTGGAGATTCAGCAGGGCAATCATCATGCACCCGTCGATGTAATTCCAGCCGTTGATCTTGCCCTGATGGATTTTTTCAATGTTCCACAGAGGCTTGTCCGGGGTGGATTCCCGGAGAATCCGGTCCACATAGCGTTCAATGGTATTCACGATTCCGTCACCTCGTCAACCTGGATGGTAATGAGCCTCTCTCCCTGCTGGCCCTGCATGGTGACATTTTTCAGGGAAACCTTCCTGACGCAGTTGAAATACAGGCCGCATTTGCAGGTTTCGTCGATGTAGTCCATCATGGCGGGTCGGCCGGAGGAGGCATCCTCTTTAAAGGTAAAGGACACGTTCTCGATGGCGACGCTGCCGATGGGCTGCTCGGTGAGGCCGTAGAAGTAGCCCGCCGCCCACTCGCAGTCGGTGCAGGTCATATCCCGAAACAGGAAGGAACCCAGGTAGGGGGTGGTATCGTCCACGGGATGGGGCTCCTTGCTCCATACCAGCTCCTCATGGCCGTCCGGGTCGCAGAAATAGTACATATTCATGACCAGGGGCGCCATGACATTGTCCATGCGGATATTGGAAAACTCTACGCCGTCTATCACCGCGTACTTGCCCCGGCCCCGGCGGGTCTTGATCCGCAGTCCCCGGTCGGTGTGCTTGAAGTAGCACTGGCTGACGGTCAGTTCCCGGATTCCGCCGGACATCTCGCTGCCAAGAACTATGGCGCCGTGGGCATACTCCATCAGGCAGTTGCGCACCACGTGACGGGTGGCCGGGGTCTGATACTTCATGCCCATATAGACCTTGCCGGACTTGATGGCGATGGCATCGTCGCCCACGGAGAAGCGGACGCCGGTATACTTTACATCGTCGCAGGATTCCGGGTCCGTGCCGTCGGTGTTGGGGCTGTCTTTGGGGGCCTCCACGGCGATGTTGTAGAAATGGACATTTTTGCTGAAGAAGGGGTGAAAATTCCAGCAGGCGGAGTTCCGGCCCAGGATTCCGTGGAAACGGACATTCTCGCACTGGTTCAGGAACACCAGCTTGGGACGGCCCAGGGGGCGCTTCTTCACATTCTGCCACCAAGTGGAATTCACGGCGTTGCCGTCAATGACACCCTGGCCTACGATGGCGATGTCACGGCAGAAGTGAGCGCTGAGGAAGCTCTGGCGGCAGGGGAAGGGATTGCCCTCCCAGGAGCTGATCTGAATAGCTTCTCCGGTGGAGGCGTCATGAATCTCGCCGGGAAGGATGGGGTAGTGCTCCTCACAGGTGTCGCCAAGCAGGACGGCATCCTTTTGAAGCTCCAGGGTCATGTGAGATTTGAGCACCAGAGGGCCCACATAGTAGGTTCCCGCGGGAACCGTCACCCGGCCGCCTTCGGGACAGGCGTTGATGGCGGATTGGATGGCGGTGGTGTCATTGGTCACTCCGTCGCCCAGGGCGCCGAAATCCCGGACGCTGACGCAGCCGCGCTCCGGCATTGTGGAGAAGCGAAGCTGGTCTTCGCCCAGGGCGACACAATACTCCGTTCCGGGGCACAGCTCGAACAGGGAAAAAACATTGGTGCGCACGCCCGTCAGGGCGGGCGCACCATTTACAAGCACATCAAATGCTTCCGGGGCGTAATAGGGGGATGTGTTTTCCAGTTCGAAGCAGGCGGAAACGGAGGAAACGTACAAAAGATGAAATTTCATGTTCTGTTCCTCGTTTGCGTTTTCTTCTATCAGCCGGTGATGACCGCCTCGGTTTCGGCATCAAACAGGTAGGTGCTGTCCGTGGGAATGGAGAAGCGGATCGTAGAATCCACAGCAGGGGCGTCATGGGGATTGACCTTCAGGATGGCATTGTGGGGGCCGATGTTCACATAGACATTGGTGTTGTCGCCCAGCATCTCTGTCAGCTCCACCTGGGCCTCCAGCTGGAAGGCGTTCTCCTGGCTGCCCAGGACTGCCGCCTCCGGACGGAAGCCGAAGTAGACTTCCTTGCCCTCGTACTCCCGGGCGTGACTTCCCAGGTTAGGGGTAATATCCAGAAGGGTTTCGTGGATGCGGATGGAGCCGTTTTCAACCCGGGCGCGGATAAAGTTCATGGGAGGCTCTCCGATGAAGCCGGCAACAAAGAGGTTTGCGGGCTTGAAATACAGCTCGTAGGGGGTACCTACCTGCTGAATGTAGCCTTCCTTCATAATTACGATCCGGTCGGCCAGGGTCATGGCTTCGATCTGGTCATGGGTGACATAGATGGTGGTGGCACCGGTTTCCCGGTGAATCTGGGCAATTTCGGCACGCATGGTGACGCGCTGCTTGGCGTCCAGGTTGGAAAGAGGCTCGTCCATCAGGAAAATGCCCACCTTGCGGATAATTGCCCGGCCCACGGCCACTCGCTGCCGCTGGCCGCCGGACAGGGCCCGGGGCATACGGTCTAAGTAGTCGGTCAGACCGAGGATATGGGCTACGTGCTTGACTTTCGCGTCAATCACTTCATCGTCCACGCCCTGCAGAGACAGTCCGAAGGCCAGATTGTCGTAAACGGACATCTGCGGGTAGAGGGCGTAGCTCTGGAACACCATGGCGATTTCCCGATCCCGGGGGCTCTTGTCATTGGCGTACACTCCGTTGATCAGCAGCTCGCCCTTGCTGATGTCCTCCAGACCGGCAATCATCCGCAATGTGGTGGATTTGCCGCAGCCGGAGGAGCCGACAAAGACAATAAACTCACCCTTCTCGATTTCCAGATTGAAATCGTGTACCGCATGAAAGCCGTTCGGATAAATCTTATTGATTCCTTTCAGTGTCAAATAAGCCATATTCCGATACTCCTTATTAACAAGTTCCGCCGAAGGTTCGCGGCGGGGTGGGGTGCTCATTTCTTCGCGGAGCGCTTCGCGTCCGCGAGGATCGTTTTCAGCAGCCGCTTCAGGCCCACAAACAGCATATCAAACCCCATGCAGAACAGGCCGAACAGGATGGGCTCCACGCCCAGAGGAACGGCGTCCGTACTGCCGGTGATGGAATTGATGGTGGTATTGATGCAGACATAAAGCTCATAGACACAGAAAATGATCAAAAACGCATAGAGAATGTTCAGAAAGAAGCTGACCATCCCTTTTTTGGGCAGCAGCATCCAGTCATCATTGCTGCCCGGGGTTTTCTCCATAAAGCGGATGGCGCCATTGGTGAGGATGTCCGTCACCATGCCCAGGACGATGGCCGTGATGAAGAGCAGATCGATCATGTTGGGAACATAGTTGCCCAGTCCCCACAGGAAGAAGAAGCAGACCGCTCCGGCAAACCAGGCTTTGACCAGAAGAATCTTCACCAGATCCGGAATATCAATCCTCCTGTGGGAGCGGTATTTGTTCAGCTCCTCTTTGGAGTATTCCGGGATCTGCTGGGAATCGGCTCCGGCCAGAGCCTCCACGGCATCGCTCTTGAGTTCATAGTTGCGGGAGGAATCGCTTTGAATATCTTTTTTCTGATTCATGGCATTTGAATGTGGCGGTATACGGCGGATCAATCCTCAATTTCGATTTGGGCCATATCGCCGTTATCCTCCACCTCAATGGAGGTGTTGATCTTCCGAAGAAGCTTGCGGTACACAGGCAGCAGCACCACCAGAAGCGCTGTGATACCCATCATGACGACATGGGTGTTCAGCATATTGTAGGCATAGGCAATGTAGGCGGTGGTTTCATTGACGACGATGGGACTTTCGGCCCGGGTGATGGCGGCGTTGATGGCGTTCATGTAGTGGAAATCACAGTAGATAATGATGCCAAACATGACGAACATCAGGATCACCATGGGGACATTGGCCTTTTTCCGCTTGGGGAAGGCGTTGAGCATGCACACCAGCGACAGCAGGGAAAACAGCATGATGCAGAACTGAGAAAGGCCCATGCCGGCGCCCTGAATTTTGGCGGTGGAGTCGGACATATCCGTCAGGTTCAGGGAGTACAGAAGAAAGCAGGCCAGGAGCATCACCAGAGGAATGGACTGGGGACTGCGCTTGAGAGATACCAGGAATTTCCGGAAGGATTCCCGAATCCCGCCCCTGCGGGCAGGGGAAGCCGCGTTATTTTTACTGCTCATGCCTCTGCCTCCATTCTGATGGCGTTGGTGGTTTCCTTGTCGAAGAAATGCTTGCGGGTGATGGAAATGGAAACGACATCGTCCGTCTTGTAGCTGCACCAGCCGCTCAGCTTACAGGTGATGCGCTCGCCCTTGCCGTCGGCTCCGATGTGGCCATGTACCAGGGTGTTCATGCCCAGGTTTTCGTTGGAGAGGACCTTCATCTGGAAATGATTGCCGACGCTGGTATTCTCGGGTCGGAAGCCCAGGACGATTTCCTTGCCCTGATAGGAGGCCAGAGCGTTTTTCTCTGCGGGGGACATGGGGATGGAGAAGTGCTTGGCCACCAGGTTTGCTCCTTCCACCTTCACATCCACAAAGTTCATGGGAGGCAGGCCGATAAAGCTGGCTACAAACAGATTGGCAGGGGAGTCATACAACTCCAGAGGGGTGCCGATCTGCTGAACGTGGCCCATGGACATGCAGACAATCCGGTCGGCCAGGGTCAGCGCCTCGGTCTGGTCGTGGGTAACATAGAGCATGGTGGCGTTTAAGCGCTTGTGCAGCAGCAGAATTTCCCGGCGGGTGGCGCTGCGGAGCTTAGCGTCCAGGTTGCTCAAGGGCTCGTCGAAAAGGAACAGCTGGGGGTTGCGGACAATGGAGCGGCCCATGGCTACCCGCTGGCGCTGACCGCCGGAAAGCTGTGAGGGCTTCTTGTTCAGCTGCTCGGTCAGGCCCAGTACCTCCGCCGCGGCAAGGACCTTTTTGTGGATGACATTGGGATCCTCCTTGCGCAATGTCAGGGAGAAGGCCATATTTTCATAGACGGTCATATGGCCGTAAAGGGCGTAATTCTGAAAGACCATGGCGATGTCCCGATCCTTTGCGGGAGCATTGGTCACATCCTTGCCGTTGAGGAGCATTTTGCCCCGGGTGATATCCTCCAGTCCCGCAACCATTCGCAGGGTAGTGGACTTTCCGCAGCCAGAGGGACCTACCAGGACGATCAGCTCTCCGTCTTTTACATCGAGATTAAAGTCGTATACAGCCTGAACATTGTTGTCGTATACTTTTTCCAGGTGCTGTAAGCTCAGTTCTGCCATATCATACTACCTCTCACGCGGATTGATTTTCTAGGGACTGCATATGCGCCGCCAGCTTTCTGCAGTTGAGGAAGCTGTTGATTGCCGCAAAGATGCAGCAGACGGCGGACAGTGCCAGACAAATGACGGTGTACAGATACTGACTGTTATCCATTACCGGGATTTCCGCTCCGGCCAGAACTACCGTGGCGGCATGGGCCTTGGCGGGAAGATAAAAGATCCGTACAATCTGCATCACGCCCAGCACCAGCAGCGGGATGGTGAAGCCGGTCTTGCGGCTCTTGACACCCTCGGAGGCCAGGAAGGCCGTCAGAAGGAACAGAAGATTGAAGATAATGGAAGCGCCGATCACCCAGTTATAGTACCAGGTGGAAACATCGGACTGGTAGATGCTCACGAAATACAGAGCGTCCAGTACAATGGCTGCCAGGACGAAATTGGCGGACAGCTTATCCTTGGTGTAGCGCATGCGGTCCCGCGCTACGGCTTGATCCTCCCGGGTCATACGGCGGCCTCCTTTCCAGCGCGTAGAAGCGCCTGCTCAGAGCGCATCAGCGAAATTTTCCAAATCATGTTGCCCACAAGTCCCGCCACGCTCAGAAGGAGAATGGCTGCTACAAGATAGTGCATATCCAGTAGGAAGGTGGACTTGATAAAGGGCTTATTTTTCATCTCACACAGCTCTTTCAGCGCCTCAAAATCCACGGTGGTCAGATACTGAGTCCGGAAGGCGGAGATTTGCAGGTGGGACCAAACAACAGCGGCGATGGCGGTAACGGAGTAGAGGCCAATGGCTGTGTAGTTTCCGATGTAGTATTTTCTGCGGGTGTGGGTGTTCATAATGAACAGCAGCACGGCCAGCAGAATCAGCCCCAGGCTGAGGTTGACGAAGGAGGCGTTGAATGCCTGCATCTGATAATAGATTGTGGAGCCTGCGACACGGCCGTCATCCGTGGGCTTCTTGGGGTTGGTAGCCAGATACAGGCCGTCATAGATATCCGTCAGGATACCCAGAGAATATACAAAGGTTATTGCCGCTGCAATGACGCAGAGCAGGCAGATAATCTTCTGAAAGCGCAACTGTTTTCTGTACATAATGACCTCCCCGTTGAAGGCAGGCCTTGCTTGTGGGACTTAAGTCCCAAAGCCCTGATCCTGCGGATCAACAATTCTGGAAATTCTTACACCCTCCGCGGCAGACGGAAGGTCTGCCGCGGAGAAATTGCTGGGAAAATTAACCGACGAGGCTGTTGTAGTAGTCCAGCAGACGCTCAAAGGCGGCCTGCTTGTCGAACAGGTAGAGCTTGCCGTTCATGGTGCTGACCACGTATTCGGCGGCCTGCTCGGCGGAACCCATGCCGTCCCGGGCATAGCCGGCGACAATCTGATCAACCAGGATGTTCACCTGGTCATCGCCCTTGGAGGAGGAGAAGCTGTTCTTCAGCTCGGTCAGAGAAGCGATTTCGTCATTCTCGGACTGGGTGGTGGGCAGAACGGTGGGAACGGAGGTATACCATGGGTTGGCGGTGACGGCCAGCTCCGGATGCTTGATGGTGCCAAGGCCGATGGCGGTGGAGATATAGCCTGCGCCTTCCTTGCCGACCACATGGGTGCACTGATACTCAAAGGCCTGGCTCTTCACGAAGGAGAGGGTGGAGCCCAGGTACATACGGGCGTAGTTGGTGTAGTTGCCGGAGGCCTTCTCCCACAGCTCATCATAGGTGGCATCGGCGATAACGGGCATTTCCTGACCGTTGAACATAAAGGTCTCGCCTTCCTTAATGAAGGCATCGGGGCCGTAGGACATGAGGATCTGACCCTCGGGGCTGTAAGCGTAGTCAATCAGCTTCAGAGCGGCGTTGAGCTTGTTCTCGTCGGAGCCAACACCGGCCACACTGATGCCCCAGCCGTCGGTCTTGACGGAGCGCCAGGACTCGGTGAAGCGCATATACTTGACCTCGCCGTCATTCCAGCGGGCCACGGGAACCATGACGGCCATGTACTTCTCGCCGTCCTGCAGCTTGGTCTTGTTCAGGATGGTCTGGGTCTGGTTGTAGTCATAGCTCATGAAGCCCATGTCGTTCTCCAGCATGGTGGCGGAGGACTCCTTGGAGCCGTCTACAAAGGACTTGGAGATCAGACCTTCCTTCACCAGGGCGTTCATACGCTCCATGGCGGCGTAGGTTTCGGGCTCCTGACGGGCATCGTGAAGCAGGCCGTCGGTGCCGACGTACAGATAATCCTGACGGGACTCCAGACCGCGGACGCCGAACAGAGTACCGGCAAAGCGGAACAGGTCAACACGGCGCTGGTTGTTGTTGTCCTCACGGGAGAACAGACCCTGGATGGAGTCGGTGCCGTTGAGGGTGGGAGCGTTGGCTACCACGCAGCGCAGCAGGGCGACCAGCTCATCAGCGTCCCAGGCGGCGTTCTGGCCCACGAACAGGTTGGAACGGGTGGTGCCGTAGTAGCCGGCATAGGCGGTATCAATGTAAGTACGGAGCATGTTGACGGCGGTGACACCGTCCACGGCGCCGGAGGCCAGGGCCTCGTTCATGGCAGCGACGATGTTGCCGGCGGCATCGTAATCCTTGGTAACGCTTTCGACAGCACTGCCGTCCAGCTTCACCACATCCACGGTGACCTTGCCGGAGGTGGGCATATAGGGCTCGTAGACAGCGGCAGCCAGCTTGCCGGACTTCTCGGCGGTGAATTCACCCTCGCCGTCCAGCAGGGCCACGACCCAGTCCACACGCATCAGGGGCATACGCTCGATGTCGTTGACACCGTCAAAGTAGGGGGAGAAGTAGATGGCACCGGTGTCGGTGTCGCCGGTGACGGACAGGCGGACGATGGGGTTGGCATCCAGGTAGGCTTTGAAGTTGGGCATCTGATCCAGATACTCGGCAATGTTGACCACGGAGCCGGCCTCGCCAAACTCGGACAGCTGGGCGGCGGTGCCGCTGACCATGTCAACCTCGTTCAGGCGCTCCTGCC
Source organism: Faecousia sp. (assembly GCA_051887095.1). Classification (GTDB taxonomy): domain Bacteria; phylum Bacillota; class Clostridia; order Oscillospirales; family Oscillospiraceae; genus Faecousia. The sequence goes on from JBJEYY010000077.1 coordinate 10,065, forward strand.
AGTACTGGAACTCCTTCTGTGCGGAGTTGCCCTGGTAGCAGTTCTCGAACTTCATGCCCAGACGGTTCTCGACTTCCACCCAGGTGGGCTTCAGGTCGCCGGTCTGGTAGGTCTTGCCATCGGCCAGGGTAATGCCGTCGCCGGCAACCTCGGCGTCAAAGAACAGGCCCGTCTTGGTGCTGTTGTAGCCGGTGGCCATGCGCAGCACGGTTCCTTCCGCGAAGGAAAGCTGGGGCACTTCGGCCTCAGTGGCTTCGGTGGCCTCCGGGGTGGCGGCGGGCTGGGTGGTGGGAGCCGCGGTCTCGGTGGGAACTTCCATCTTGCTGCAGCCGGCGAAGCAGGCAGCGACCAGACAGACGCTCAGGATCACGGACAGGACGCGAATCCAATTTTTCATTTTTTGGTCTCCTTTTCCTAAAAAATTATATTCCGCCGGAAATCCGGCAAATATACGATAAGCTTACTCCTTCACACCGCCGACGTTGACGCCCTTGGCGAAGTATTTCTGAATGAAGGGGTAGATAATCAGAATCGGAACGATGGAGCAGACAATCAGAGCGTAGATTACGGAATCCGAGGAATAAACCTGGTTCCAGCCCGCCATGGCCTCGGGGTCGGTATACTCCTCCAGCTTCAGCCGGATGAAGACCTGCAGGGGATGCTCGTTGGAGTTGGAGATCATCTGGCGGGCCCAGAAATAGCCGTTCCAGCGGGAGATGGCGAAGAACAGCGCCACGGTGGCGATGGTGGATTTGGACATGGGGATGTAGACCTTGCGCAGAACCTGGAATTCCGTGGCGCCGTCTACGATGGCGGCTTCCTCGATATCAGAGGGGACACCCTCAAAGGCGTTGCGCAGCAGAATAATGTTCATGGCCGCCATGCCCATGGCGATGACCACCAGCCACTTGTCATCCATGATGCCCATGGCGTTGAATACCACCTTGGTATCCAGGTAGTTTAAGTACTGGGGCATGATGCCGGCGGAGAACCACATGGTGAACACCAGGAAGAAGTTCAGGAACCGGCGGAACAGCAGCCGCTTCTTGGACAGGGCGTAGGCACCGAGAATGGCTACGAACAGCGACCACACGGTGCCGTAGAAGGTCAGAAACAGGGTGTTGGAGTAGGCGTTCCAGAACATGTTGTCATTGAACATCCGGGAGAAGGCATCAAACTGGATGTCCTTGGGGAACAGCACGATCTCGCCGTAATCCACGGCGCTCTGTCCGCTGATGGAGGCGGAGATGACGTAGACGAAGGGGTACAGGCAGCACAGGGCGAACATGGTCAGCAAGGTGTAGCTGACCACCTTGAAGATCAGCTCCGAGATTTCAAGCTTTCTTTTCATGCTTTCAGCCCCCTTAATACAGCGATACGTCCGATGCCTTGCGGGCAATGGTATTGGCGCCGATCACCAGAAGCATTCCGATGACATTGCTCATCATTTCCGCGGCGGAGGCGATGCCCTGGGAGGCGGCGGCTTCGGTGCCCACCCGGTAGGCCAGGGTGGAGACCACATCGGCGGTGACGAAGGTGTTGGCGTTGTACAGCAGCATGACCTTCTCGTAGCCGATGGTGAGCAGGGAACCGATCCGGGTAATCAGCATAATTACCAGGGTGGACAGAATGCTGGGCAGCACCACGTATTTCATCTGCGCCATCTTTCCGGCACCGTCAATCTGAGCGGCCTCGTAACTGGTGGGGGAAATGGCGATGATGGCGGCGAAGAACACGATGCTGTCGTAGCCGGCGGTCTCCCAGATGCCGCTGATCTGGTAGATGGCCCGGAAGAAGCCGGGGTTATTCAAAAGACCCGCGTTGGCGGTCTCCTCGGAAATCAATCCCAAACCGCACAGAGCCTGGGACAGGATGCCCATGTTGGTGGTCAGGGAGCCCTGCTTGACCAGCATGGTCACCAGGGAGGTCATGACCACGGTGGAGATGAACTTGGGCAGGTAGGTCAGAACCTGGTAGACGCTCCGGAGAATATTGGACTTGATCTCATTGAAGAAGAGGGCCAGAATGACCGGAACGGGGAAGCCAAACACCAGACCATAGAAGCTCAGCAGGAAGGTGTTGCGCAGGGCCCGCCAGAATTCGGTGGACAGGCTGTCGCCGCTGACCAGCAGACGTTTAAAATAGGAGAAGCCGGAAAAGAACTGCTCGGAAACGGGCTTCACCTGATCCGACACCTTGAAGCAGCGCAGCAGCTCGTACATGGGGAAGTAGCGCCAGAAGAGGAACACCAGAATCATGGGAATCAGCATGACGTAAAGACGCCAGTCCTTTACCACTGTGCGAACCACATTTTTCCAGTAGTTCTTTTCCACATCGTCCCGGACCACCTGTTCGGGGTCGGCACGATAGGAGTTTGAGGTCTTGTCATAGACAAGGAAATCCCCAGCCATCGTTTTTTTCAAAGCTGATCTCTCCTCTCAACGTGTTTGCTCGCTTTGGATGCGGAGCAGGTAATGTTTTTGGTCTTCGAAAAGACCGTCTATCCGGCGGACAATCCAGACAACGAATGCGGTGAACAATTCGGACAGAAGATCCGTCGTGATAAAACCAAGGCATCCGTTCCAGCCAAATCCCAACAGCGCGGCCATTGCGGCGCGGCCCAGCTGCATGAGAAGCTGCACGGCCAGGGCAAAGACAATGGTACGAAGCGCGTCAGCGCGGATTTTCTCTTTTCCGCCGCCGCGAAGCACCGGCAGGACGGCCAGGGACAGAAGATTCCCGATTCCGTAGATCAGGAAATGCCGCCAGCTTCCTCCGGAGAGCGCCACGAACAGCACACCGCCCAAAGCGGCGTGAATTCCCGCGTAGGCGCTCCACCGCATCAGAACCAGGGCAGTCATGGCGGCGACGGGGGATACCACATACAGCTGCTCCGGAAACCAGCGGGAGGATGCCAGATAGATAAGGCTTTGACACAGGGCCAGCACCGCGGCGAGAATGGTCAGATCGATGGTTCGGTACTGGCTCAGGGTTATTTTTTGATTCATAGCGTTCCTTTTGAGACGGCCTCACCCCACCGCTTTTCGGGGAATATCGGAAACGAACTGGAGGATTGGGAGGCAGCCTCTTCTTGAAATTCAATCAAATAGGTGATATGATGGGGCGGAAAATCGATACAGGGGGATATCTTGATGGCACAGACAATTTCCGTTTCTCCGAAGGACGACCTGCAGGCCGTTTTTGACGCGGCGGAGGAAAACGCGGTGATCCGGCTGGCACCGGGGGACTACCGCCAGAAAACCGTGATCCGGACCCCGGGGCTGACCCTGGTGGGGGCCGGAGCGGACAAAACCAGAATCGTGTGGGATGACTATGCCAAAAAGCTGGACGAGAAGGGGGTGGAATACAACACCTTCCGCACCTATACCATGGCGGTGTGTACCGACGGTGTCACCATGCGGGAGCTGTCCGTCGTCAATGACGCGCTGCATCCGGAGCAAAAGGGTCAGGAGGTGGCGCTGTCCGTGGTGGGGGATCGGTTTACCATGGAAAAGTGCGTGCTGTCGTCCACCCAGGATACTCTTTTTGCCGGTCCGCTGCCGCCGGATCTGATAGCGCGGTATGTTGGCTTTCTGAGAGACGGACTCAGAAGGGGCGGCGGCATGGAGCAGATTTACCGGGACTGCAGGATCGAGGGGACCGTGGACTTTATCTTCGGCTGCGCACGGGCGCTGTTTGACCACTGCGAAATTCGCTCCTTGGCGGATGCCAGGGACATCGGCTACGCAGCCGCTCCCGCCCACAGTTTCGGGCAGAACGAAGGGTTTCTGTTCCGGGAATGTGCCTTCACCGCAGAAGAGGGGGTTACGCCCGGAAGCATCTATCTGGCCCGGCCCTGGCGGGACTACGGATTGGCGGAATTCCAAAGCTGTACCTATGGGCCTCACATCGCCGCGGAGGGCTTCGACAAATGGAATGACACCCGAAGAGACCTGACCGCCCGGTTCTATGAGTCGCCGGAGGTTCCCGGAAGGGTGGGCTGGATCAACCGAAAGTAATTCCGGTTCTCAGCGAAGCTCACTGGTGGGGATGCCGTCCATGTCGTCAAAGTCCTGGTTCTCGCCGCACATACCCCAGATGAAGGTGTAGTTGGCGGTGCCCACGCCGGAGTGGATGGACCAGCTGGGGGAGATGACGGCTTCCTCATTGTGCATAACGATGTGGCGGGTTTCCTGCCCCTGGCCCATCATGTGGAACACGGCCTGGTCGGGAGCAATGTCAAAATAGAAGTAGACCTCCATCCGGCGCTCGTGGGTGTGGCTGGGCATGGTGTTCCAGACGTTGCCGGGGAGCAGGGCGGTCATGCCCATGCTGAGCTGGCAGCTCTCGCAGACGGAGGGGTGGATGTACTGGCGGAGAATCCGCTCGTTGACGGTTTCCTGAGCGCCCAGGTGGTTGTAGCGGGCCTTGTCCATGGGGATCAGCACCGTGGGACAGGTGCGGTGGGCGGGACAGGAATTGATGTAGAACTTGGCGGGGTTATCCTTGTCCAGAGAGCGGAACACCAGCTCCCGGGTGCCCATGCCGACATAGATACCGTCCCGGTTCCCGACGGGGTACTCCACACCGTCGAGAATCATCAGACCATCGCCGCCGACGTTGATGGCACCCAGCTCCCGGCGGGCCAGGAAGTAGGGGGCGGCCAGCTCCTTGCAGCTCTCCA
>JBJEYY010000078.1:0-2734 GCA_051887095.1 Faecousia sp.
ATTGCCACGCCAGTGTGCGCACTGGCTCGCAATGACAGCATTTTTTCAGTTCGCATGCGTAAACAACAATTTACCGGTGCAGGGCCTTGCGAAGGACGGGCACAATCAGCAGTGCTACGGCGCCGCCGATCAGGGCGGTGAACAGCTGGGGCCAGCTGAAGGTAGCGGGCAGCGCCTTCAGCATGGGCTCCTTCAGAGTTCCCGCCGCCAGCAGCTGCTCCGCCAGCACGCCGCAGATCAGCTTCGCCACCAGCAGATACAGCACCGCGGCCTTGGCCCCGGCAGCCAGCAGCCATGCGCCAATCTGCCGCAGCAGATTTTTCCCGTACTTATCCGCCACGAGCCACAGCAGCACCACATACACCGAATTGCCCACCATGATGGCAGGCACCGTAAGAATCTGGGGTGCGATGCCCAGCAGGAAGGCCAGCACCGGGGAGATCAGCGCCACGGTCAGGCCGCTGGCCAGTCCCCCTACCAGCGCCGCGATCGCCAGCACCGCGTTGACGCAGGAGCCGGTCACCAGCTGTCCAAAGCCCTTGGTCACCGCTTGGAGCGTCACCAGCAGCGCCAGCAGAATCGCGGTTTCCGTAATCCATCTGATTTTCTTGTTCATGTTCATTTCCTCCGTTATTCTTTACTAATTACGCCTGAATAGGCGGTTTTCACACGTACACCCGGCAGCGCGCCGATCTTCCCGGCCAGGGCCGCAATGGTATCCTGAGGCGCGTCCAACGCCACGGCAATCAGGTTGATTCCACGTTTGCGGTAGGGGATCCCCATTCTTCCGATAATATACTCCCCATATTCATGCAGCAGCCCGTTGAGCTTCTCGGCCACATCCCGGTTTTCCAGAATGATGCTCATGACAGCCACTCTTGTTTCCATAGCTTTCCCTCCCAAAAACATCGCCGCACCGGATGTCGGTGCGGCGATGGCAGACGAACCTCATAGCACAGCTATGGGGTCAAAACCATATTCGCACCTTTCACGCAGCCAATTAGCTTAATGTCAGGATCTTGTCAATCACTATAAATTGTTGTTTCGCGCAGCAATAAATGCTGTCATTGCGAGCCAGTGCGCACACTGGCGTGGCAATCCCCCAAGGTTTTAGGGCCGTTTTCGTTCCGTTTCCCCATTTTACCGGGGGATTGCCACACCAGCGTGCGCGCTGGTTCGCAATGACAGGAAATTTGAAACGTGTAGCGTAAACAACAATTTTCGCACTGCTGTGCAAAAATGTTATTCGTGGGGATTGTGCAGCAGTTCGTGGGCCTTGCCCTTGAAGCAGCCGTTGTAGAATACGTCCATCAGCGGATTGTCGTTGGATTTCTTGATGGCCATATCCCTGTCCGCCGCGTAGAGGCCTCTGGTTCTGGTCTCCTTCCGGACGGACCGGGCGCCTTCGGCGGGCTGGCCGCCGCCCATGACACAGCCGCCGGGGCAGGCCATGACCTCGATGAAGTGGTACGTCTTTTCCCCGGATTTCACGGCTTCCAGCACCTTGCGGGCGTTTGCCAGACCGGAAGCCACGCAAATGCGAACCTCCAGCCCGTTGTAGGGCACGGTAAACTCCCGGATGCCCTGGTCCCCCCGGACGCCGCAGTCGGCAATGGCATTCAGCGAAGCAATGTCGCTGCCCTGGGTCAGGCGGCGAAGCACGGCCTCCGTAACGCCGCCGGTGGTTCCGAAGATCACACCGCCGCCGGAGCCGATGCCGAAGGGCATGTCGCAGGCCTCGCTGGGCAGGTTCTCGAAGCTGATGCCGTGGGCGTCGATCATCCGGATCAGCTCCGCGGTGGTAAGCACCGCGTCCGTATCCTTCTGACCGTGGGTGTAGGAATTGGGCCGCTGGGCCTCCATCTTCTTGGCGGTGCAGGGCATGATGGAAACCACGAAGGTCTTCTTCCCTCCCGCATCGGCCTCATCCCGGTAGTAGTCCTTCAGCACGGCGGAGAACATTCCCTGGGGAGAGCGGCAGGTGGAGATATTGGGCTTGAATTCCGGATACTCATTCTCCACAAATTTCACCCAGGCGGGGCAGCAGGAGGTCAGCAGGGGCAGCTTTTCGCCCTTGCCCACCCGCTCCAGGAATTCCGCGCTCTCCTCCATAATGGTCAGGTCCGCGGAATAGGTGGTGTCAAACACCTGGTCAAAGCCCATCCGGTGCAGCGCAGCCACAATCTTGCCCATGGAGCTCTCCCCCTTGGGCAGCCCGAAGGCCTCGCCCACCGCCACCCGGACAGCAGGAGCAATCTGGGCCACCACCCGGGTATTGGGATCGCCCAGGGCCTGCCATACATCCGTCATGTTGTGGTGGATGGTCAGCGCGCCGGTGGGGCACACCGCCCGGCACTGGCCACAGCCGACGCAGTTGGTGTCCGCCAGATCCCGGTTGAAGGCCGGCTCCACCGTAGCGTCCGTGCCCCGATGGGCAAAGCCCAGCACGCCCACGCTCTGAATCTCATTGCAGACCCGGACGCAGCAGCCGCACAGGATGCACTTGTTGGGATCCCGGACGATGGAGGGAGAGGAAAAGTCCACATGCATGGGCTCCCGATGGTTGGCGAAACGGACGTTGTTGATGCCGTGCTGATAGGCAAGACGCTGCAGGGTGCACTTTCCGTGCTTGTCGCAGGTGGTGCAGTCCCGGCAGTGGGCAGCCAGCAGCAGCTCAATAATCAGCTTGCGGTGCTTGCGCAGCCGCTCGGTGTGGGTGTAAATCACCATGCCG
>JBJEYY010000079.1:0-14592 GCA_051887095.1 Faecousia sp.
ACTGGCTCGCAATGACAGCGTTTTATTTAGCGCGCACTTGTAAACAACAATTTATGGCACTGATGAGTTAACCAGATAATCATTCTCACAAAAAAGTAATGACGGAGTATATCTCGCAGAAATAACAACCACCGTGTACTCTGTGTTGACATTTTTCTCTCCAAATCGTACAATAGAGAAAAATCAATTATGGAGGGATACCATGAATCTGACCATAACCCGGGAGCAAGCTTTGGACCTGCTCCGCAAATACAACAAAGAGCCCTTTCACATTCTCCACGCCCTTACTGTGGAGGGTGTCATGCGCTGGTATGCAAACGGACTGGGCTTCGGCCAGGATGCGGACTTCTGGGCCCTGTGCGGGCTGCTCCACGATGTGGATTTCGAGAACTACCCGGATCAGCACTGCAAGAAGGCCCCTGAGCTTCTCGCGGAAATCAACGCCAGCGAGGACATGGTTCACGCCATCTGCTCCCATGGCTACGGCCTCTGCAGCGACGTAGAGCCGGTTCACCAGATGGAGAAGGTTATGTTCGCCGTGGACGAACTAACGGGCCTCATCGGTGCAGCCGCCCGGATGCGCCCCAGCAAGAGCGTCATGGACATGGAGCTTTCCAGCCTGAAAAAGAAATTCAAGGACAAGAAGTTTGCCGCTGGCTGCTCCCGGGAGGTCATCCAGGATGGCGCAGCCCGGCTGGGCTGGAGCCTGGACGAAACCCTGGAAAAAACCATTCTCGCCATGCGCAGCTGTGAAGCCTCCGTTGCGCAGGAATGTGCCGCCCTCTGCGGTTGATCTTCAATTTCCACATATGTTTTGACCCGGGATGTCCCATTGGACATCCCGGGTCTGGTATGATGTGGGTTCAGTCCCTGGCCTCCCATGCTTCAATTCCATCCTTCAGCCTGGAAAGTCCGTCCTCCAAGACGGACCGGGGACAGGCAGCATTCAGTCGGAGGAAGTTCCCGCCGTCCCCGCCGAAGGGATTCCCGGCGGAGAGGTAAAGTCCGGTTTTCCTGCGGATAAACTCCGCCGCATCCTCTGCGGAGGTCTCCCCGCTCCCCAGGTTCACCCACAGCAGGTAGGTCGCCTCCGAGGGAACCACATGGAGCCTTGGCAGCTCCCGCTTCACAAATTCCTTTACAAGGGTCTTGTTGTCCTCAATATAAGCCCGGAGGGCATCCAGCCACTCGCCGCCCTTGGTAAAGGCCGCAATGGCCGCATCCACCGCAAAGGCATTGGGCTCCGCAACCTCATCCGTGTTCAGTCCCCGCCATACCTTGTGCCTTAGAACGGGATTGGGAATCGACACAGCAGCCGTCTGCAGTCCCGCGATGTTGAAGGCCTTGGTGGGCGCGATACAGGTGACGCTATTGTCCCGGCAATCCTCGGATACGGAGGCAAAGGGTACGTAGTCCCGCCCCGGGGCAGTCAGATCGCAATGGATTTCATCGGAAACCACCACCACATGGTGCTTCCGGCAAAGCGTACCGATCCGCTCCAGGGTTTCCCGGCCCCATATTTTCCCAATGGGGTTATGGGGATTGCACAGCAGCATCATCGTTGTCTGGGGATCCGCCAGCTTCCGCTCCATATCCTCGAAATCAATCCGGTATTCCGTCCCGTCGTAGACGAGCCTGCTTTCCAGCGCCTGGCGCCCGTTATTCAGAATGGAATTGAAGAAGATGTTGTAAACCGGCGTCATCAGAAGGACCTTTTCCGCCGGCGTCGTCAGCTTTCGCACCATGCTGGAGATTGCGGGCACCACACCGGTGCAAAAGATCAGCCAATCGTGCTCCATGGTGAAGCCATGCCGATCCTTCCACCAGGAAATATAGGCCTGATACCATGCCTCCGGCACAATGGAATAGCCGAAAACTCCGTGTTCCGCCCTGGCCCGGATGGCCTCCCGGACAGCGGGCGCAGTCTGGAAGTCCATATCCGCCACCCACATGGGAAGCTCCCCATCCTGTACATCCCATTTCAGGGAACCGGTGTTCCTTCTGTCCACCGGACAGTCAAAACAAAAGTCCATCCTGTTTCCTCCCGTACGGCAATCAGACACCGGGATTCCGGGAGCTTCTGCAAAGCACCCGGGGGCACTGGATTTGGGTTTTCGACAGATCCACCCTGTCCTCCTGGAGAATCAGCTCCCCGATCTCCTCCGCGCGGATGATTCCCCCGGAAGGATTCAGCACACTATCCACCCTGCTCACAATTTCCGCGTCCACCGTGGAATACTCAAAGGCCAGGGTGGTGTTGAGCAGGCGGCAGTTTTTCAGCACCAGGTTTTCAATGTAGCACATGCCCTGCAGGCTTTCAATGGTGCAGTTCACCAGCGTCAGATTCTTGGAATTCCAACCCAAATATTCCCCGGAGAGGAAGGAATCGTAAACCGTCACATTCTCACTGTTCCAGAACGCGTCCTTGCTGAGGAGCCTGGAATTGTGAACCTCCACATTCTTAACCCCGTCAAAGGAGTAATTGCCATACAGGGTCAGATCCCGCACAGCCATATCCCGACAGTTCATGGCAAAGTAGTCGCCCTTGGCGGTAACCCGCTCCATGGTCACCCCCTCGCAGTTCCACAGAGTTTCCGCCGCGTTGGAAAAGGAGACATTCCGCAGTGTCACATCCTTGCAGCGCCGGAAATTCTTGGGGGCCTCAATGGCGCAGTCCTCCACAGTAATCCGCTCGGTATACCACACTCCCGCCCGGCCCATTTCAAACCAGGCGCTGTCCCGGACGGTGATATCCTTTGCGTACCAAAGGGGGTATTTCCACTTGAACATGCTCCCCTCCAGGGAAATGTTCCGGCTTTCCTTCAGCGGCGACTCCCCATCGTCAAATATGGTATCCGTAATCTGAAGCTCCCGCCCCTGAAACAGAGCGCGCTCACCGGTAAGAAATGCCTGTTTGATTTCATTCATGGTCCTTGCTCCTTTTTCTTTTTCGCCGCAGTAAACGGCTTTCTCATGCTGGATTCTATTATACAGGATTACGTCAAGAATATCAAATACCCGCGCAGCATTTTTTCCGAAATAATTACCCGTCATAGCTCAGCTGAATGGTAAATTGTTGTTTGACGAATATACGCTGTCATTGCGAGCCAGTGCGCAGGCCTTCCGTGGCAATCCCCCGGATCTTCCGAGAACTCATAAAAACGGAGGAAACGTCTACCGTAGCATCCTGAATAGTTAGGGGATTGCCACACCAGCGTGCGCGCTGGTTCGCAATGACAGTCCTTTTTTCGCGCTGCAAACAACAATCTATCGCTTTGTTGAGCTATCCTGATATACTTTTTCCAGATTTCCAAAGTATCATATAAGAATACAGCGCTTCCGGGCAGCCTGCCGTGGAAGCGCTGTATAACCAAGATCAATAGAACAGCAGATCAGAATACGTCGGATAGGGCCAGTAGCTCTTGTCGGTCAACTCCTCCAGAGCATCGGCCTCCGCGCGAACCGACTGCATAGCCGGGATTACCCGGTTGCGATATCCCGCCGCGGCAGCCTGAGCCTCCTTAGGAAGCACCGTCAACGCCTTTTTCAGGACCTCCACCGCGTCCCACAGCTTCTCCGTGTGGGCGGAAAGCTGCCGGATCAGGGCAGTTTCTCCCTTGCAGGATACGCCCACATCCTGCTTCAGCTTTACGGTTTCGCACAGCACCTTGGTATACCGGATCGCGGCAGGCAAAATCTGATGAACAGCCATGTCCACCATGGTTCTCGCCTCAATGTTCACCATTTTGTTGTAGGACTCCAAATGAATGGCAAACCGGGCGCGAAACTCGTTTTCCGTAAAAATCCCATGGCGAACCACCAGGTCAATGTTTTTCGGGCTGATGTAGGTTGGCAGACATTCCGCGGTGGAGGGAAGATTGCTCAGTCCCCTTCGGGCCGCCTCCTCCTTCCAGGCATCCGAGTAGCCGTTGCCCTCAAAGATGATCCGTCTGTGCTCCGTAAACGCTCTGGACACGATGGTCTGAAGGGTTCCCTCAAAATCCTCCGCTTTTTCCAGACTGTCCGCAAACCGGCTCAGCTGCTCCGCCATAATGGTGTTCAGGGCAATATTGGGGCCTGCGATAGACTGAGAGGAGCCCAGCATTCTCAGCTCAAATTTGTTTCCGGTGAATGCCAGGGGGCTGGTGCGGTTCCGGTCCGTGGTATCCTTGGGAATGGCGGGCAGCACATCCACACCGATCCGCAGCAGGCTTTTTTCCGGCTCTTTGTAATTGGTGCCGTGGATGATGGAATCCACCACTGCACTCAGTTCATCTCCCAGGAAGATGGACACGATGGCAGGGGGCGCTTCTCCGCCGCCCAAACGATGGTCATTCCCTGCGGAGGCTACGGTGCATCGCAGGAAATCCTGATATTCATCCACCCCCTGGATAAACGCAGCCAGGAAAACCAAAAACTGGGCGTTCTGCCTGGGTGTTTTCCCGGGGCTGAACAGATTCTTTCCCGTATCCGTGGAAAGGGACCAGTTGTTGTGCTTTCCGGAGCCGTTCACCCCGGCAAAAGGCTTCTCATGGAGAAGACACACCAGATTGTGCTTGGCGGCGCACTTCTTCATGATTTCCATAATCAGCTGGTTGTCGTCGCAGGCGGTATTGGCATCCGTATAGATGGGGGCCAGCTCATGCTGGCAGGGCGCGCCCTCATTGTGCTTGGTCTTGCTCAGGATGCCAAGTCTCCACAGCTGCTCGTCCAGATCCTTCATGAAGGAGGATACCCGGGTCCGGATGGTTCCGAAATAGTGATCGTCCAGCTCCTGTCCCTTGGGCGGCTGGGCGCCGAATAGAGTTCTTCCGGTGAGCCGAAGGTCCTCCCGCTGGGCGTAGAGATCCTTCGGAAGCAGGAAGTATTCCTGCTCCGCACCCACGCAGGGAATAACCCGCCGGGTTTCCTCGTCCCCGAACAGGCGCAGGATCCGAACGGCCTCTCTGGAAACCTCCTCCATGGAACGAAGCAGCGGTGTTTTCTTGTCCAGAGATTCCCCATTGTAGGAAAAGAAACAGGTGGGAATGTACAAACTGCCGTCCTTCACAAAGGCGCAGGAGGTGGGATCCCAGGCCGTATACCCCCGTGCCTCAAAGGTAGCCCGAAGACCACCCGACGGGAACGAGCTTGCATCCGGCTCTCCGCGGACCAGCTCCTTACCGGAAAACTCCATAATCACCCGGCCGTCCCCGGTGGGACTGATGAAGGAATCGTGCTTCTCCGCAGTGATTCCTGTCATAGGCTGGAACCAGTGGGTGTAGTGCGTCGCGCCCTTTTCAATTGCCCAAACCTTCATGGCCTCGGCGATTTCATTGGCTGCATCCAGCGGCAGCTGGGAACCGTTGGTTTTGCAGTCCTTCCAGGCAAGAAAAATGCGCTGGGGGAGTCTTTCCTGCATAACCGACTCATTGAAAACGTCGCTTCCAAAGATTTCGGGCACATTCAAAAATTCACCCATTCCCTTACGTCCTTTCCCATAAATCCCACAAACTGGCAACATAATATCCGCATTTTTGTGGATGTTTGAAAAATTTTTCCGGAATAATCCAAGGATTTTCCGAAATTACAGTATGATTTTATGCCACCTCCTCCTAAAATGCAAGCAGTGAAACTGTTCAAAAAAAGCACCCGGGAATAATGTGTTTTGTATATATCTCCAAATTATTCAAATATGTTTTCTGAAAATGAATTTTCCGACAATAACAACTTGCATTTTACTTCTGCAAATCGTATAATAGCCCCATCAAACATGACAAAACTCCGAAAGGATGATGGATGTGACCCCCTATTCTTGCATGAGCAAATCCGAATTGGAGCAGCAGTACGCTGCTGTGCTGGAATCCTACCGCCGCTGTCAGGCCCAGGGGCTGAAGCTGAATATGGCCCGTGGAAAGCCCGCCAAAGCCCAGCTGGATCTGGTCAGCGGTATCTTAACGACCCTGCAGACTCCGGAGGACTGCTTCGACGGGGATATTGACTCCCGAAACTACGGTGAATTGGCGGGTCTTCCCTGCGCCCGGGTTTATTGGGCAGATGTGCTTGGCTGCAAACCTGAGGAAATTTTTGTGGGCGGCGCCGCCTCCCTGAATATGATGTGCGACATTGTTTCCCGTGCCTTTACCCATGGACTGCTCCACAGTGAACGCCCCTGGTGCCGGGAGGAAAAGGTCAAGTTCCTCTGCCCCTCCCCCGGCTATGACCGGCATTTTCAGATCGGTCAGTTTTACGGCGCGGAATTGATTACCATTCCCATGACCCCCACCGGCCCGGATATGGACATGATTGAAGAATATGTGAAGGATCCCGCTGTGAAAATGGTCTGGGTCGTTCCCAAGTATTCCAATCCCGACGGAATCATCTTCAGCGAGGAAACCATCCGACGCTTTGCCAATCTGAAGCCTGCCGCACCGGATTTTGCCATCATCTGGGACAATGCCTATTCCGTCCACGAGTTCGAAGGTGAGTATGTCCCCTTCCCTGACATCATCTCCATGTGCCGGGATGCAGGGAATCCGGATATGGTCTATGAATTTGCTTCCACCTCCAAGATCACCTTTGCCGGCGGCGGCATCAGCTGCATGGCTGCCTCCGTTGCCAACATTCAGTATTTCACGGGAATCTTCGGTGTTCAGATGATTTCCTATGACAAGGTTAATCAGATCCGTCATGTGAAGTATTTGAAGGATAAGGCCCACACTTTGGAAATCATGAAGCTGCATGCCAGCATCATGGCGCCTAAATTCCGGGTGGTGTCGGAGTATCTGAACCGGGAAATCGCGCCCCTGGGCTTTGCGCATTGGGTGGATCCCAAAGGCGGCTACTTCGTCAGCCTGAACACCATGCCCGGAACCGCCAAGCGAACCTGGCAGCTTTGCAAGGAGGCCGGTGTCGTCCTGACCAACGCCGGTGCCACCTTCCCCTACGGCATCGACCCCAACGATTCCAACCTTCGCATTGCCCCCAGCCTTCCTCCCGTGGAGGAACTCCAGAAGGCCATGGAGGTTCTGTGCATCAGCCTGAAGCTTGCCGCATTGGAGAAGCTTCTGAATCAGTAATCCACAACCGCACCGGTTGAAAAAACCGGTGCGGTTTCTGTCATATTGTCAAAAAACGCTCTTTCCTTTTCTGTTTCTTTATGCTATACTGACTAAGGACAATAAAAAAGACGGGAGCGCGTTTCTATTGCGTACGATCGTTAATCTAAACAGAAAATGGGCCTTTTCAAAAGGCGTTGCTCAACCCCCCCCCGCCGAAATCCCTGAGCTTTGGAATTTTGTCAATCTTCCCCACACCTGGAACGCAATCGACGGCCAGGACGGAGGCGGCGACTACTACCGGGGAACGTGCTGTTACATGAAGCCGATTCAGAAGCAGGAGCTTCCCCAAACCGACCGGTATTACCTGGAGATTCGTGGAGCCAACTCCTCTGCGGATGTCTACATGAACGGCAAGCACCTGGCACACCATGACGGCGGCTATTCCACCTGGCGTGTGGATGTGACCGATGCCCTGGAAAATGAGAATGTGCTGGTCATCACCGTGGACAACGCCCCCAACCAGCAGGTTTACCCCCAGATGGCGGACTTCACCTTCTACGGAGGCCTCTACCGGGATGTGAATCTGATCTGCGTCAGTGAGAGTCATTTTGACCTGGACTACTATGGCGGCCCGGGCATTATGGTCACGCCCACCGTCACCGGCACCGATGCCCAGGTGGAGGTTTCCGTATTCCTGACCAATGCCCGTCTCGGGCAGAGTGTTCGCTTTACCCTTCTGGATGCCGAAGGCGCAGAAATCGCGGAGCAGGAATGCAAGGATACCAAAGCCTCCTTCTCTATTCCCTCTGTACACCTGTGGAATGGAAGAAAGGATCCCTATCTCTACACCTGCCGGGCCCAGCTCCTGGAGGACGGCAAGGTTCTTGACGAAATCTCCACCCCCTTCGGCTGCCGCTTCTTCTCCATTGATCCCGACCGGGGCTTCCTGCTGAATGGGCAGGAGTATCCCCTCCGGGGTGTATCCCGCCATCAGGACCGCTGGGACGTGGGCAACGCTCTGCTGCCGGAGCATCACATTGAGGATATGGATCTGATCTGCGAAATGGGCGCCACCACCATCCGGCTGGCCCACTATCAGCACGACCAGTTCTTCTGCGACCTGTGCGACCAGCGCGGTCAGGTGGTATGGGCGGAGATCCCCTACATTTCCCAGCATATGCCCACCGGCCGGGAAAACACCATCAGCCAGATGAAGGAGCTCATTGTCCAGAACTACAACCACCCCTCCATCGTGGTCTGGGGCTTAAGCAATGAGATCACCATGAAGGGCGCGGAGGACCCGGATCTTCTGGAAAACCACCGGATTCTCAATGACCTTTGCCATGAAATGGATAAGACCCGTCTGACCACCATGGCCTGTGTCTCCCCCTGCCCCATTGACAGCAGCATTCTGGGAATCCCGGATGTCCTGTCCTATAACCACTATTTCGGCTGGTATGGCGGCGACACCTCCATGAACGGTCCCTGGTTCGATAAGTTTCACGCCAAGCACCCCAAGCTCCCCGTTGGCTGCTCCGAGTACGGCTGCGAGGCCCTGAACTGGCACACCTCCAACCCCCAGCAGGGTGACTACACCGAGGAATACCAGGCTTACTACCATGAGGAATTGATCCGCCAGCTGTTCTCCCGGAAATATCTTTGGGCCACCCATGTGTGGAACATGTTTGACTTTGGCTGCGATGCCCGGAATGAGGGCGGCGAAAATGGCCAGAACCATAAGGGACTGGTTACCATCGACCGCAAGTACAAGAAAGACTCCTTCTACGCCTACAAGGCCTGGCTGTCCGACGAGCCCTTCGTCCATCTTTGCGGCAAGCGCTACGTGGATCGGGTGGAGGATGTGACCAAGGTCACTGTCTACTCCAACCAACCCTCTGTGGAGCTCTTTGCAAACGGGGTGTCTCTGGGTGTCCGGGAAGCCCCGGATCACTTCTTCTACTTCCAGGTGCCCAATTCCGGCGTGACCAATCTCACCGCCGTCAGCGGGGACTGCCGGGATGAGAGCGTCATCCGCAAGGTGGATACCTTTAACGAGGCCTACCGCCTGCGGGAAAAGAATGCAGTGCTCAACTGGTTCGACATCACTCAGGTGGATGGACATCTGTCCCTGAATTCCAAGTTCGGCGACATAATGGCAACCCTTCAGGGAAAAATGGTACTCATGGGCCTGTTTGCCAAGCTGGCCCCCAAGCTGGGCGGTGGCGCCAAGGGCGGCGGCTTTGACCTGGGCGGCATGAGCGGCATGATGGAGATGCTCTCCGGCTTCACCCTGATCCGCCTGACCGGCATGATGGGCACCGTGAATGTTTCCTTCACCAAGGAAGAGCTTCTGGATCTGAACGCCAAGCTCAATAAGATCAAAGCTCCCAAAGCCTGATTCCTTCCATAAAAGCACCGCTCTGTCAAAGCTGCCATCCGGCAGCCCCGACAGAGCGGTTTTCCTATTGACACAGAATTAAAGATTCAGAAAATCCTTACGGTAATTCACCCCGAAGTATTCGGCCAGCTCCTGCATCTGGTCATCCCGGATGGTGTTCACCCTAGGCAGATGCGCGGTGAGCATATAGATTTGAGCGGCTTTCTCCACGGTCTCAATGAGACCGAAGGTCTCGTCCATGGTCTTTCCCGCACCGTAGATGCCGTGCATTCCCCAGACCACCAGCCGGAATTCCTTCATCTTCTCAGCGGTTGCCTCGCCGATGGAATTGGTGCCGCAGAGCATCCAGGGCAGCACTCCTATGCCGTCGGGGAACACCACAATGCATTCGGTGCACATTTCCCACAGGGTATGGGTAAACTTCTTCTCGTCCAGCTCATGGACATAGTTCATGGCCAGCGTATAGGTAGGATGGCAGTGCATCACCACCCGGTTGGCAGGGTCAACGGACAGCCGCGCCATATGGCTCATCAGGTGGGCAGGGAATTCAGAGGTGAATTTCCCCCCGTCCCGGAAGCCCCACAGCAGCTCGGCAGTCTGCCCGTCGGAGCCAATTCTGACAATCCCCAGATTCGTTTCGGGATCAGCATCCACGTTCTTGAAATACTTCCCGGTGCCGGTGACAATGAAAATCTTTCCGATAATCGCGGTAGCATCAAAACCCAGGGGAATGGTTCGAATCACCTTGTTCAAATCCAGATACTCCC
The DNA here is from genome assembly GCA_051887095.1 of Faecousia sp. Taxonomy (GTDB): domain Bacteria; phylum Bacillota; class Clostridia; order Oscillospirales; family Oscillospiraceae; genus Faecousia. Next base: position 10,206 of record JBJEYY010000079.1, read on the forward strand.
CCACCTCGGCTTCCTCCAGCAAATAGCTGATGTTGCCGCCGTTTCGTTCGTCCCAGCCCAGACGATACATATTGGCTGTTGTTTTCCGCATTTCCTCCACAAAGGGAGCAGTCAAAATATCTCTCATTTTCTTCAGCCTCTCTTGCTCAGAACGTTCTTTTCGTACTTTTTGACAGAAGCAAACCACTCGCCGTCAGCGGGAGCGCCGCACTCCCGGCAATACTCCGTCCAGATCTCGCCGAAGGGCATGGTCTTCATTTCCTCCTGCATGACCATCAGCTCTGTCCAGTTGTTTTCATTCTGCATTGCGGTAAGGTCAGGGGTGCACAGCGCCATCAGCAGTGCCTTCTGCACATTCCGGAAGCCTACAATCCAGGCGGAAATCCGGTTGATGGAAGCATCGAAATAGTCAAGGGCCATGTTCACCCGCCCCTCCAAACCTCCGCAGCGGACGATCTCCTTGGCGATTTCTCTGGTTTCATCGTCCAGCAGCACAACATGGTCGCTGTCCCAGCGGATAGGCCGGGTGATGTGCAGGGCGATCTCCGGGAAGAAGGCAAGCAATGCAGGAATCTTATCCGAAACAACTTCTGTCGGATGGTAGTGGCCGTTGTCCATCAAGGGGATGCACTTATCCTTATTCATGGCGGCGTAGCTCAGGGCGAACTCGGCGCTGCCCACGGTGTAAGCCTCCACGCCGATGCCAAAGACCTTACTTTCGATGCAGGGCTTAACCTTGTTAAAGTCGAAAGGTTCGGAGAGAATTTCATCGATTGCTTCCCGGTAACGGACTCTCGGCCCCATCCGGTCGCCGGGGATGTCCTTGAAGCCGTCGCCGGTCCAGATGTTCATGATGCAGGGCTGCCCCAGTTCCTCCGCCAAGTAATTGGAAATGCGGATGCAAGCCTTTCCATGGTCAATCCAGAACCGCCGGGTCTTCTCGTTGGGAGAAGAAAGCGTCAGCGGGTCACACATGGGGTGGCTGAAGAAGGTAGGGTTAAAATCGCAGCCCAGCCCCCGCTCCTTGCAGAAATCCACCCACTTTTTGAAGTGCCTGGGTTCCAGCTTATCCCGGTCGGCCCACTCCCCGTCCTCGAAAATCGCATAGCAGGCATGCAGATTCAGCTTCTTGGTGCCGGGGCATGCTTTCAAAACCTGATCTATGTCCGCCATCAGCTCTTCCGGGGTTCTTGCCCGGCCGGGATAGTTTCCGGTGGTCTGGATGCCCCCGGTGAGGGGCTTGGTGGGGTCGGTATCAAAGCCCCGGACATCGTCTCCCTGCCAGCAGTGCAGGGACACAGGAACGGTTTTCAGTTTTGCGATGGCCGCATCGGTATCAACGCCCAAAGCGGCATATTGTGCTTTTGCTTCTGCGTAGCTCATTTGTCTGCCTCCATTTGAATTTTCAGATTGCCCAGGGCTGTAGCCTCAATGGGTAACGCAATGACTTTCTTTCCGGTTGCTTCCTCCGTCAGGCGGTTCAAGAAAGCGTTCTTCGCTCCGCCGCCAACGATATACAGCTTTTTGTAATACTTACCCGTATTCCCTTCCAGTTCGTCCAGGGCATCCTGATAACCGGATGCCAAACTGCAATAGGCGCAGCGGAAATAGTCCCCAATTGTGCGAAGCTTCCCGCCCGTTGCCGCGTCAAAGGCGGCTTTCATGCTCTTGGGGGCCAGGAATTCCGGCGCGTTGGCATCCACCAGGAGATCACACTGGCTTTCCTCAGCAGCCTTCACAATCTCTGGGAACGGCATATCCGGGCATAAATCCCGCTTTAATTCGTTTACCAGCCACATACCCATGATATTTTTCTGATAGCGGTTGTAGCCTACACCACCCTCGTTGGAGTAGTTGGCCTCCCGGCTTTCCGCATTCGTAATGGGCTTTGGGGTTTTCACACCCAGAAGCGACCAGGTGCCGGAGGAAATATAGGGCTGGTTTCCCTTCATGGGGATGCCCTCCACCGCCGAGCCTGTGTCGTGGGTGGCGCACAAAACGCACCGGATCCCCTCGTATTCCCCGATCACTGTTCCCGGCCGGCTCAGCTTCGGAAACAGCTGCTTGGGATAGCCCAGCGCCGCCACAATCGCCTCATCGTACTCCCCGGTCTGAGCGTTCACCATACCCATGGTGGTTGCGTTGGAGTACTCCCGGGCCTTCACGCCGCAGAGCTTATACAGCAGGTATTCCGGAATCATCAGCAGATCCGTGACCCCTTCCAGCCGTCCTGCCAGCTTATCTGCATAGAGCTGATAGATGGAATTGAAGGGCTGGAACTGACAGCCGGTGCGGCGGTACAACTCCGGGAATTCCATTTTCTCATGTACCTGCGGAATCACCGCTTCTGTCCGGCTGTCCCGGTAGGCATACACCGGCAAAACCTCCTCATCCCCCCGAAGCAGCACATAGTCCACGCCCCAGGTGTCGATGGACAGGCTCCGGATTCCCGGGAATTCCGTTTTGGCCGCCCGGATGCCCTCCTTCACCTCCCGCAGCAGAGCCTCCGTATCCCAAACCAGATGCCCGTTTTCCTCCCGAACGCCGTTTGGAAAACGGTAAACCTCCTTCGTCCGGATCTCACCGTCCTCCCGCCAGCCCACAATATGCCGTCCGGAGGACGCGCCGATATCTATCGCAAGATAGTATTTCAAAAAAGGACCCCCTTTTTCTGTATCCTGCCGCCATTATACCACGGCGGGATACCGAAAAGGAGGTCCTGGTTTATCTGAAAAAGTTACCTGATTTGCATCCTGTAGTTTCTGGGGGATACTCCGTAGGCTTCCCGGAAGATGCGGTGAAAGTACCCCATATTCTCATATCCCACCGCCTGCGCAATCTCATCCACATTGCGGTTGGTGGTTCTCAGGAAGAACGCCGCCTGAGCCAGCCGCTTTTCCTGGATAAGCTGTGTGTAGGTTTTCCCGGTTCTGCGCTTGATCTCCCGGGAAAGCCAATGTAGGTCATGGTGAACCGTTTGGGAGAGCTCTGTAAGGCTTCCATTGGCGTAATGGGATTCTATATAGGCCAGCACCCTTAGCACAACCGCTTTTTCCTCATCTCCGGTGTCCAGGTGCTCCGCCTGGGCAACCAGCTGCAAAAACAGCAGCGTCATGGTTAACTGGCTGATTCTTCGCTTGTTGGGAGTTTCCTGAAGCATTGTAAAAATCAGATTCTCCACCAGATTCTGAATGGGAACCACATCGGAAACACAAAAATGCAGATATTCCGCGCCGGTACCTCGGGAGCAAAGACAATCCACCAGGAATCGCCTCAGCGGCGTTTCTTCCTCCCCAATAGCGGGAAGAATTGTGGAAAAGTATTCCGGCAGCACAATAAAGTTGACAGCCACATCCCCTTCCTCCGCCCGGAAAACCTCATGGGTGGCGTTCTGATTCAGAAAAAGCAGCTCCCCCTGTTTCAGATGGATCTGGATTCCGTTCACCACATGGGTTGTTTCCCCCTCGCACATATAGACCACCTCCACATAGTCGTGGGTGTGCTCCGGGAAATGGATGAACCGGGTATGGGGCCGAATTGTGATCAGTTTCCCCGAGGAAAGCAGCTTCTGGGCATTGATGGTATTGGAGCGTCCCAGCATGTACAGCTCCCGGTCGATGGTAGCCCGCCCCTCCAGGATCGTCCTTTCCTCCGGGGTAATGACCCGAAGCTGCCGCAGCAATTCTTCCCGCATCGCATTTTCCTCCCATTCCGTAATATCCGCATTCACTATATCAGAAAACCAAAAGCGGCGCAACCCTGCGCCGCTTTGGATAAGAATGAATCTCTCAATTTGTTTTGATCTCGATACAGTATCTTCCGGAAGAAACGGATTTCGCTTCTCCATTGGGCAGAACAATCTCCGCGGTACAGTTTGCTGGAATCGTGATATCAAATACCAAGGCCCCCTCTTTTTTGCGCCATCCGCTTTCCACCCGGCCATAGACGCTGTCATAGCTTGCCTTTGCATAGGTGAAGTGTCCGCCGGGGCGGGGAGCGATGAGGAAGTGATTTTCCCCGTCCACCCGAATGCCGCACATGGTCTTAAACAGCCACTCGCAAACCGCACCCTTGGAGTAATGGTTTAGGGAAGCAATGCCATCCTGGGCCTGGGTCCCTTCCCAGGATTCCCAGATGGTAGTCGCACCGTTTTTTGGCATGAAGAGCCATCCGGGCATTTCCTCGTTTTCCAGGAGCCGATAGGCGTATTCGATATCCATCTCCGCCAGTACATCCAGGATGAAGGGGGTAGACAAGAAGCCCGTCCCCAGCCGCCAGTGGTAGTTCTCGAGCGCCTTCAGCAGCCGTTCCCTGGCATATTGCGTTTGCTGCTTATCCTTTGCGCTGTCTGCCCTCCTTTGCTTTCTTCATGTCAAGAAGAAGCCCC
>JBJEYY010000080.1:0-2691 GCA_051887095.1 Faecousia sp.
AACCGGGGGATTGCCACACCAGTCTGAGGACTGGTTCGCAATGACAGGTAATTTGAAACGCACACTTACAAACACCAATTTGTCGCTCTGCCGGGCATGTCCCCTTCGGGCAAAATACTTCTTCACAATTTACTTTTCCCTGTTACCTATAAAAACACCCCGGAACCGTTTGGTTCCGGGGTGAAATTCGTCAATCAGTCAGCGACGTAGGGCAGCAGAGCGATCTGACGGGCCCGCTTGATGGCGGTGGTCAGGTCCCGCTGATGAGCGGCGCAGGTACCGGTGGTACGGCGGGGCAGGATCTTGCCGCGCTCGGACAGGTAACGGCGGAGCTTCGCGGTGTCCTTGTAATCGATGCTGGTCACCTTATCCACGCAGAACGCGCAAACCTTCTTGCGCTTCCGGGGACGCATAGCACGCTGTTCGTTGGCCATGGATTTTCCCTCCTTCGTAAGTCACTTTCAGAAAAGTTCAGGTAGTTTAGAACGGGAGCTGAGCGTCGTCATCCTCCAGCATCGCGAAATCGGAAGCCGGAGCGCTGGGAGCGGGGTAGCTGCCGTAGCTGGGGGCCGCGGGCGCGTTATAGCCGCCGTAGCTGGGGGCCGGAGCGCTGCCGCCGTAGGAATTTCCGCCATAGGCATTTCCGCCGTAGGAGGAATTTCCGCTGTCGCCATCCCGCTTGCTGTCGCCGAAGTAGGCATTGGCCACAACGATCTCAGCAGAAGTACGCTTATTGCCGTCCTTGTCGGTCCAGTCGCGCATTTCGAGGCGGCCGTCCACAATGATCATGCGGCCCTTGGTGAAGTACTTGGAGATAAACTCTCCGGTCTGACGCCAGGCAACACAATCGATGAAGTCAGCCTTTCTCTCGCTGCCGTCCTTGGGAGCGAAGTCCCGGTCAACGGCTACGCGGAAGCTTGCCACTGCCACTCCGGTTCCGGTGCGGCGCAGCTCAGGGTCACGGACCAGGCGACCCATGATGACAATGTGGTTGAGCATAGAATTACTCCTCCACAGCGGTGGTCAGGCAGCGCAGGACGCCCTCGGTAATCTTCATCACACGCTCCAGCTCCGCGGGGAACTCGGGCTTGGACTCGAAGTTCATCAGAACGTAGTAGCCCTCGGTCAGATCGTTGATGGGGTAGGCCAGCCGACGCTTGCCCCACTCATCGATGTTGGAGAGGGTACCCTCCGCCTCCACCATTGCCTTGAACTTTTCCACAAGTGCTGCGATGCCCTCTTCGCCCTGAGCGGGGTCGATGATGTAGAGCACCTCATACTTACCGGTGATCTTAGCCATGTTGATTGCACCTCCTTTTGGACTTTTGGCCCACGGTCGCGCCGTGAGCAAGGATATGTCCGCATTCGCAGACCAGTATAGTTTACCTATTTCCATGCGAAATGTCAAGAAAAATTTCCGAAAAAGTACCCTCTTCCGGAAAAATACCCCTTCCCCAGACATTGAGACAAATTGGTGTTTGTAATACTCGTTCCAAGTGTTCTGTCATTGCGAACCAGTGCGCACACTGGTGTGGCAATCCCCGGGCTGAATGGAATCAGGTAACGATTACCACCAAAAATCGCATTATCTCCCACTCTTCAGGGCGCGTTTCGGTACATTTTCCCTCTAAGTAAGGGGATTGCCACGCCAGTGTGAGCACTGGCTCGCAATGACAGGAAACTTGTGGCGCACTCAGCCAAATACCAATTTGTCGTTCTGCTGAACGCAGCTTTTCATTTCTGTCCCGAAGGGATACCTTAATTGTCAATTCGTTTCCACAGGCAGTTCGTACTTACGAACAACCTCCGTGGGCCCTTCCAGGAGGAGCTCACAAATGACGTCCCCTTCCCGAGAGACGGTGACCTTCAGGGTGCCGCCCCGGTTGTGGGCGGTGAGGGTGCCCTCGGGGAGCTTTCCCAGGAGGGAGAGCACCGCCGCGGTGCTGCCGCAGCCGGTGCCGCAGGCCAGGGTATAGTCCTCCACCCCACGCTCGAAGGTCAGCATCCGCACCTCCCCGGGGCCCATCCATTGATAGAAATTCACATTGGCCCCCTTGGGGAAGGCCGGGTCGAACCGAAGATCGCGCATCCGCTCCCGGAGGCTGTCCGCGTCGGCCCACAGGTCGCCGCTGTACTCCGCCACCGCATGGGGCACGCCGGGATTCCCCAGCTCTGCGTAGGCAATGTCCCCCTTCCGGTGCAGGTCCAGCACCCCGGGATTGTTCAGCCGGACCCGATAGGTATTCTCGTCCAGCCGCCGCCCCGGCACCAGCCCCGCGTCGGTTTCCACGGTCATTTCCGACCCGACAATGCCCAGATCAAAGGCAAACCGGCAGATGCACCGGGCCCCGTTACCGCACATCTCCCCCCGGGAGCCGTCGGAATTGTAAAAATGCAGCTTAAAATCCGCCTTTTCGGAGACATCCACAGCCATAAAGCCGTCGGCGTTCTCCAGCTTGCATAACTCTACAGCCAGCTTCCCGAAATCCAGGCTTTTTCCCCGGGCATCCAGCACCATAAAGTCATTCCCGGCACCGTTCATGTAATATACGTCCATATATACCTCCGTACGAGTTGACAGTGGACAGTTGACAGTGGACAGTTAAGGAGTCCCTTCGGGACAAAAAACAGGATGACAAATTGGTGTTTGTCGGGATGCGTCCCAAATTACCTGTCATTGCGAACCAGTCC
>JBJEYY010000081.1:0-14521 GCA_051887095.1 Faecousia sp.
GGTGTTCTTGGAGTTGCCCACCTCGGTCTGGGTGCCGGTGGTGACGAAGGTTGCGGACTCTTCACCAATGAAGCCGCTGATGCTGCCTGCCGCAGTCAGAGGATCACCGTCATAGACCTTGCTGTCGCTGGGGGTGGTAATGGTCAGGGTTGCGGGGGTGATGGTGATGCTGCCATTCACATAGGTGATGTTCAGCTTGGCGGTCACGTCCTCGCCCTGGGCGTTGCGAATCACCAGGGTGTCGCAGTTCGCCGCGACGGTTCCGTCGGCCACATGGGTCGCGCTGTCGTTGGAGGTCGCGGTCTCCAGCGTGTAGCCCTTGGGCAGGGTGCTGACGGACACGGTAGCTTTGTGGGTGGTGCCGTCGTAGGGGAAGGTGCCGCCGGTGGTGGTTACCACGATCTCGTCCGTGTTCTCGGTAACGGTCAGGGTGCCGATGCTCTCGGAAATCGTGTAGTCGCTCTGTACAGCGGTGCCGTCCCAGGTCAGGCTGTAGGTGTTCTTGGAGTTGCCCACCTCGGTCTGGGTGCCGGTGGTGACGAAGGTTGCGTTCTCATCCATCACGAAGCCGGTGATGGTGCCTGCGGCAGTCAGGGCGGTGTTGTCATAGACCTTGCTGGCATCGGGAGTGGTGATGGTCAGGGTGGCGGGAGTGATCTCGATGGTGCCGTTCACATACTTGATGTTCAGCTTGTTGGTCACATCCACGCCCTGGGCATTCTTAATTACCAGCGTATCGCAGTTCGCGGTGACAGTGCCGTCGGCCACATGGGTGGCGGTATCATCGGAGGAAGCGGTCTCCAGGGTATAGCCCTTGGGCAGGGTGCTCACGGACACGGTAGCCCCGTGGGCCTCGCCGTCATAGGGGAAGGTTCCGCCGGTGGTGGTCACCACGATCTCGTCCGCGTACTCGGTGACGGTCAGGGTGCCGATGCTCTCGGAAATGGTGTAGTCGCTTTTCGCAGCGGTGCCTTCCCAGATCAGGGTGTAGGTGTTGTCGGAGCTGCCCACGGTTGTCTGAGCGCCGGTGGTGACGAAGGTCGCGGTCTCTTCCTTCACAAAGCCGCTGATGGTGCCCGCGGCGGTCAGAGCGGTGTTGTCATAGACCTTGCTGGCACTGGGCGTGGTGATGGTCAGGGTGGCGGGGGTGATCTCGATGGTGCCGTCCACATAGTCAATGTCCAGCTCATCCGTCACATTCACGCCCTGGGCATTCTTAATTACCAGGGTATCGCAGGTCGCATCGACGGTGCCTTCAGCCACATGGGTGGCAGAAGCTGAGGAGGTAGCGGTCTCCAGGGTATAGCCCTTGGGCAGGGTGCTGACGGACACGGTAGCTTTGTGGGTGGTGCCGTCGTAGGGGAAGGTGCCGCCGGTAGTGGTCACGGTGATCTTGCCGGTGTACTCGCTGATGACCAGGCTGCCGGACTTGGTTGTTACGGTGAACAGGTGGGTCACATCGACTCCATCCGCGTTCATCACGGTGGGCGTTCCGGTCACAGCGACGGTGTAGGTGCCGACGGCGGTTTCGGTCTTGGAAGCGGTCAGGCCGGAAACGGTGTAGGTCTGGCCGTCCACGGTGAATTCCGTGGTCTTGAGGCCGGAAACGGTGTGGGGCAGGCCGTCATAGTCGAACGTGCCGGAGTTGGCTTCCACCTCAATGGTCTTCTTCGCAATCCATTCGCCGGAGATCGTCACATCGCTGGCGGGCATGGTGAAGGAGCCGTCCGTCACGGTGGCGTCGGAGGTGGTCCAGCCGGTGAAGTAGTAGCCGTCCAAGGTAGGCTCAGCCGCCAGGGTCACGCTCTCGCCGGCTTTCCAGTTCTGCGCAGCAGGAACCGCGGGAGCTCCGTCGGGAACTGTACCGGTGTAGGAGTAAGTGACGGTGAAGGTGCTCTGCTTCCACAGGGCGTACACATGATTCTCCAGTTCATCCAGACGGACGGACTGTCCGAAAGTGAACTCCGCTTCTGTAGCATCCGCAGACTTCGCCCAGCCCACCAGCTCATAGCCGGTGCGGGTAAAGGTGTTCTTACCCCACAGGGTATGGACACTGTTGTATTCCAGATCGGAAACCGTCTGCGCTTCGCCCTCGCCGCCGTTGGGATGGTAGGTGATGGAGGTCACGGGAGGCACATCCGCCCAGACCGCGGTCACGGTCATGTGGCCAGTGATGGACAGCTTGTCGTTGGGCTGCAGAACATTGCCGTGTGCATCCCGCCAGCCGATGAACTGCTTCCCGGCCACAGCAAAGCCATTCTTCCTCAGATCGGCCTTTGCGCCGATAGCGTACTTGGTGCCGTCCTCGGTAGTGCCGGAGGCATCGTCTGCACCGGACAGGTAGGTAACAGTATAGATTGCCTTGCTGCTGTAGACGGGGTAAATCGTCACGTTACCGGTGATGGGGTCGGAAGCCCGGAAGGGACCATTGCTGGTATACCAGCCCACGAATTCTGCGCCCTCGGGGGCATTGGCTACAGCAATTGCAGTCAATTCAGCCAGCTTCTCGGCGGATACGCTCTCCCGAATGGGAACCTTGACCATCTCACTGTCGCCAACACCGTCCATGCCATCCACAGTCAGGTAGAAGGTGGCATCGTAGGTAGGTGCCTGCCAACCGGCATAGAACACCAGATTGTCGGCGGGCATTGTCTTACCGTCAGGATTATAGGGGGTACCCTGGCAATCCTTGTTGTCGAACCAGCCGATGAACGTATAGCCTTCCTTACCTGTAGGGGCCTGGGTAGGATCCGTAAAGAAAGACGAAATAGGAGCTTCGTAATAAATTGCTTTACTGGTGGTCTGCTTATCTCCATTAAAGAATGTAATGGTGTACTGGTTCCGAGTGTAATAGAATTTGGCACCGTCATAGGATGTGCCGTTTTTGGGACCGTGATCATAGGTAAAGCCGGTCAGTTCATATTTGTCTTCCTGGGTAATCGTCCAACCGGTACCGTCAATCACATCCTTATGGTGTTCGATATATTCCTTTCCTTCAATATCCTGCACCATGTAGTAGGCGGTGCTGGTGCCATTTTTATTTGACTTAGTGCCAAACTTGAAGCCGCCCAGAGGCATTTTTTCCATCCATGCTTGGTACTGGCTTTCGCCATAAACCTGCCAGTTACCGCCAGGCCACTGATCGCCGATATAGGCTTCATATTTGGCTTCGATTTTGGATGTGTAGGTTATTACCGTTTCATAACAACTGTTGTTGTGTCTGTGATACCTGCTTGTATTTGTACAAATCAGATTGCCGCGAGTTTCTTGATAGCCAAAATACACGGTATAAATGTTACGCTTATAGTAAACATTTACAACCGTAGTGCCGTCGCCGGCAATGGTCACTTCCTCTACAGGCTGTGCGGTAAAGCCCGCATAAGATTTGGCAGCTGCCGTTACCTTGCTGCCGGTAGCGCCCGTCTTTTCCTCGGACTCAGCAAAGGAGTAATCGTTGTCATTGGCATTTTCTTTCCAATGCACAACAGTGTACTTGGTATCGGTATTGGCCGTCCACTTGGCATACACGGTGGTATCCGCGGTCAGCTTGGCGCCGAAGGTGAAGCCGCTGGTGCAGGCAGCGTCCGCATACCAGCCGCCGAAGGTGTAGCCGAGGCGGCTTGGGTCAGCAGGCTGCACGGTGGTCTGGCTGCCCACCCGGAACTGAGAGGCAACAGGACTGCCGCCGTTCATCGCGAAGGTGAGCCAATAGCCCGCCTCGATAACGGGATACAGATCCACATTGCTGCTGCCCAGCTCCACAGAAGTGACAACCTTGCCGTCCAGGGTCCAGCCGGTCACAGCCATCGTAACCGCATTTTCATCGGTGGTATCCACCATGACATGAGAGTTGGCTTCGCTCAGGTTGGTAATTACGGTACCTTCCACACCTTCCATGGTGTACGCAACGGAGCCATCCGTATTGCGGAAGAATACATACCTGACCTCCGCAAACCTGGCAACCACACTCACATCGCCGTTCACCTCGGACACGGTGCCGAAGGAAACGGGCTCATCGCCAACGTACCAGCCCTGGAACTTGTAGCCGGTCTTGGTGGGAGCTTCCGGCTCATACAGGGTGTCGCCGGCCTTCACGATCTGGGTGGAGACAACGCTGCCGTCCGCGGTGAAGGTGTAGGTGGCGTAGGTGCGCTCTCCCTCGGGTCTGATTGCCATGGGGGATGTCTCTTCCGTCGAAAGCTGCTGCATGAACGCGCAGTCATCGAAGTATTCCTCGGCGCAGGCGGGGCACTCCTCCATCAGGCAGGTATCCTCGGGGCAGATGCACGCAGGGACGGACTCCTCGGTAGGCTCAGCCTCCACCGGGGTGTAGGTCACGGTGATGTAGTGCTCGGCGTCCTGGGAGGGACGGGACAGAACCGTTTCGTACTTGCCGTCGTCCCGCTTGGTCATGGAGGTGGCGAAGGTATAGCCCTCCACGGTAGGAATCTCCGTGACAAAGGTCTTGGTCTGCTCGCCCTCGGCGAAGACAAGCTCCTGAGCCGTGCCGATGGTGTGGCCGGCCTTGCCGTCGGAATAGGCAGCGCGAACCACCACAGTCAGTGTCACGCTGCTGGGTTCGGTGGCTTCCGTGGGCTCGCTGCTTTCCTCTGTGGGAACGCTGCTGCTCTCCTCAGCGGGAACGCTGCTGCTCTCGCTGGGCGCGCCGGTGCTTTCGCCCGGCTCGCTGCTTGATACAGTGACGGGCTGCACCACGATATCTCCCTGCTGCTGGGGCTGGCTTTCGGTAGCGTCAACGGCAGAAGTTTCCTCCTGCTCGCCGCCGCTGGCCAGCAGCCATCCCGCAGAGTTCAGCACTCCGGTGGACAGGACGATGGCAATCGCCATCACCAGGGCCAAGATTCGGGTATGTAACGAGTGTTTCATACTTTTTTCCTCCTTCAGAGGTAGTAAATAAAATGACGGGCGTCATTCAATTTCCCTTTCACTAATTAAGACGGCTGAGAATTCAAAAAAGGTTCAGATTTTTGGGGGAATTTTTATAAAATTTTTCAGCCGAAAATTTTTCAGCTGTCCGACACCGAAAAACCGCCTGCGAAGATATCTTGTATGGTATCGCCTCCGAACGCAATTGTCAATCGAACCGGCACGAATTGACATCCAATGGGCACGAATTGACATGCCCGGCCACAATATCTCGGAGCAATCCCACCCCCCCGCACCACAGGATATAGTGTCCGGCAGAATCCACCCCCGAATCGCCCGGGCTCCGTGCGCCGGTGTCAAGCAGCGAAGAGGAAAATCATTGTTTGGCAATATAAACGCTGTCATTGCCATGAAAAATGCTGTCATTGCGAGCCAGTGCGCACACTGGCGTGGCAATCCCCCAGTTAGAGGGGAAATGTATCGAAAAGTGACCGGAGGAGTGGGAGTTGCTGCGGTTTTTGGTGGTAATTGTTACCTTGTTCCTTTCAACCGGGGGATTGCCACACCAGCGTGCGCGCTGGTTCGCAATGACAGGTAATTTGTAACGCACACTTACAAACAACAATTTGTCCATCTGCCGCGATGGGCCGATTGTGTTTTCGGGCGGCCTATTGGGAAAAAACGGGCAATTGTCCTTTGACAATTGCCCATTTTGTATACGGTATCATCCGTTATTCTCAGGGATCTGATCCCGGCGCCCCTCCCCGGTGCCGGGATTGGCCATGCGAATCTGGGAGGTATCAAAGAGAATGCAGCCGCAGTGGCCCTTGAAGGTGGGAAAACAGGTAACCTGAATGGTTTTGTCAATCTCCGGGCTGTAACCGGTGATCTGTATCGTCTCCCCGAAGAGGGTGGCCCGCTCGTAGCAGCGCAGCCATTTGGAGTCCATGTTGGCAAACAGGCTGTGGAAGGATGCGCCGATCATCCGCTCCAGGGGAATCATTTCCAGCGCCGCCAGCGCCTCGTTGCCGTAGCGGAAAATCCAGTCCACCGCCCGGTGCTCCTCGTCGAACACCATCTCGATGTCCGTGAAGGCAAAGGGCATGTTGTCGAAGCTTGCGTAGTAGGCCCGGTACTCCTCCGGCGTGGAGGGGGTGCCCTCCTCCGGGAAGCTGTCGATCAGGCGCTGCTGCTTCTCCCGAAGCTGGGAAAGGATGGCGGTTTTCTTCCGCCGGGCGTAGTCCAGGACCTCGCCGCTGTTTAAGTTGACGGTGTCCGTAATGTCATGAATGGCCATGACGGACACAAGGCATCCCCGGTGCACCTTGAGAAAGTCGTCCCCCAGCAGCTGCTCCAGGTCCTCCATTTTTCTGCGGGTCTGGTAAACCCTCCCGCCGTAAACGTGGATTCGGGCCCATTTGCCGTCCATGAGGATGTAAAGAATCGACCGGACGCTGAGCGTGATTTTCTTTCTTTCCGAAATAATGGTGATATATCTTTCTTCCTGCAATTTGGTTACCTCTTTTTGGGTTATCGGCTTTGCGAAGCAGAGCGGTAAATTGGTGTTTGTAAGTGTGCGTTACAAATTACCTGTCATTGCGAACCAGCGCGCACGCTGGTGTGGCAATCCCCCGGTAAAATGGGGAAACGGAACGAAAACGGCCCTAAAACCTTGGGGGATTGCCACACCAGTGTGCGCACTGGTTCGCAATGACAGCGTATTTTGTTACGACAAACACCAATTTGACAATTCCCTTTGGAAACCCGGTTTTGTTTCGGGCGTGGGGAGGAATAGAAAACGCACCCCATTACAGACGTTTCTGGAGCATTTCCGGATTGGTGGCGTAGGCCAGGGCGGTTTCCCGGGTAATCAGGCGGCGCTGGTACAGCCGCAGCAGGCTCTGGTCCATGGAAAGCATTTCCTCCCGGGCGGAGCCGTAGAGCATGGCGTCAATCTGGTGCACCTTGCCGTCGCGGATCATGGTGCGGATGGCGGGGTTCACGGTCATGATCTCGAAGGCGGGCACCAGGGCGCCTTCCACCGTGGGCACCAGCTGCTGGGACACCACGGCGGAAAGCACCGAGGCCAGCTGCACCGCGATCTGCCGCTGCTGGTTGGCGGGGAATACATCGATGATCCGCTCGATGGTGTTGGTGGCGCCGATGGTATGCAGGGTGGAAAACAGCAGATGCCCCGTTTCCGCCGCGGTCATGGCCACGTCAATGGTTTCGTAGTCCCGCATTTCCCCCAGCAGGATGATGTCCGGGCTCTGGCGCAGAGCCGCCCGAAGGGCCTTGACGTAGGACACCGTGTCCTGGCCGATTTCCCGCTGGGTGACAATGCTCTTGTCATGGCGGTGAAGGTATTCCAGGGGGTCCTCCAGAGTAATAATGTGGGTCTGCCGGGTTTTGTTGATCCGGTCGATGATGCAGGCCAGAGTGGTGGACTTGCCGCTGCCGGCGGTGCCCGCCACCAGCACCATGCCCTGCCTGGCGTCCGCCAGGCGCATCACCGCGTCGGGGATTCCCAGCTGCTGATAGTCCGGCAGCACGAACCGGATCACCCGGATCACGGCGCTGAGGCTGCCCCGCTGCCGGAAGGCGCTGACCCGGAACCGGGAAAGCCCGGGGATGGAGAAGGAGAAGTCATCGTCCCCCTGCTGCAGCAGACGCTCCATGCTTCGGTGGTCCGCCAGGGCGTAGGCCTGCTCCAGCAGATGCTGGGTATCCGGCGGCAGCAGACGCTCCGCTTCGGTATGGATAATGGCTCCGCTGCGGCGGAAGGTGGGATTCAGGCCGCCGATGATGAACACATCCGACGCCTCCCGCTCCACCGCGTCCCGCAGAAGATTTTCCAGTTCGATCATAAGTAAATTCCTCTCTTTGGAGATTTTGGGAAAGGATTGTTTCCAGCTGCCGCAGTGTGATAAATTGGTGTTTGGCGTACAGCCACTGTAGGGCGGGGTCATGACCCCGCCGCCCACCTAATGGGATTGAGTACGAAAATATCCTGGGAAACGTCAGTTCTCAGTCATCCGGGCGTCGCGGCGGGGTCATGACCCCGCCCTACAGATGGCGTGTTTGAAAACTACAAACTCCCAATTTCTCCGCTTACACTGTCAATTGTTTTCCACCGTCCAGCTTTCCACGGTATAGATGCCGTTTTTCCGGCGGGCGGTGACGGACAGGGACTGATTTTCGTCCATGGGGATCCGGAACCGGAGGGTTTCCCCCTGCGCTTCCAGGACCGTCCCCGGGTCCTCCCCGTGGGTCAACCGGTCCAGGACATACTCCGCCTGATTGCAGGCGGTATAGTAGGCCTGATTTCGACTTGCCAGCAGCTCCCCCCGGCGCAGCTCCTCCCGGGCAGAGGACAGCCGCAGCAGGGAGAAGGTCACGAACATCAGCACCAGCAGCGCCGTCAGCAGCAGCGGCGCGCCCATGGTAAAAAAGCCGGGAGCGCCGGATTTTTCACGTGTCATAGGCCCTCCTCCTCAAAGGCGCGATGGATTTCCAGGCTGTACACCAGCTCCTCCCCGTCGCACCAGGTAATATAGCACACGGTGAGGCGCTGATCCTGCCGAAACTCCAACCGCAAAGTGCCGTCCTCCAGGGGAATTTCCACATCCTCCCCCATCCGGGCCTGGGGATAAGCCGCCAGCAGAAGTGCCCGGGCCTCGTCCTCACTCTTGGCGGCGCGAACCAGCTCCGCCACGGAGGAGGCCTCCTCCACCCCCCGGGTGAGCAGCTGGGCCTGGTGGGAAACCTGGCCGGAGCGCTCCATCACCCGGATGCAAACCGCCCCCGTCAGAGCAAACAGCAGCAGCGAAACCATCAGCTCCGCCAACAGCAGCGAGGAGCGGGACGCCCGATTTATCCGCATGGATATCCCTCCCCGGCTTTCAAGTTTACATAACGTATAGTGGTTTCCCCCTGATGCGCACAGACCAGCCTGAGTAAGCCTTCCTCCGCCCACTGAGGCTCGAACTGCTCCAGCTCCAGCAGGGCGCGGCCCATGTCCGGCTGGGGGGTAAGCTCCCGCTTGACCATCAGCTCCCGCAGGGATCCGTCGTAACAATAAATATAGGTATCGTACCAGCTGTCCTCCCGGTTCACGGACACCACCAGGGCGGGGCAGCCACCCAGGCTGTCCACCCGGACGGCATCCTCCCGGTCACCGGCGCGGAGCTTCTCGGTGACGTAGGCCAGGGCCGTGGAGGAGCCGAAGCGCCTGTCCGCCCTGTCCAGGCTGTCCCGGTAACCGTCCGCGGCCAGCAGCAGCACCAGGGCCGCGGCCACGGCGTAGATCGCCAGCACCCCCAGGGGGAAGAGCACGTCCAGGGTATGACCACGCTTTTCCAACACAGTACCTCCTCAGCCCCCGGACAGCTCCAGAATGGTGATATCCGGCATCAGGTTGCCGCCCATGGGGCGGTAGTCCACATAAAACACGTTTTCGTCATAGCTCAGAGGGTAGTCCCGCCGCAGATCGGCCAGGCTGTCAGGATACCGGCCCTCCAGAGCATAGCACAGCAAAAGGCTCCGGTTCAGCGCGGTTTCCAGCGCCTCCCGCTGCTGCTGACGGCTGTTTTTGGCGAAGTCCTCCACCCAGAGCGCCAGCAGCGAAAACACCAGCGTGAATACCAAAAGCGATAGCAAAAGCATCGCCAAACGTTTCGGTTTCATTCCATCACCTCGGGGAAGAAAGTGGACAGTTAAAGAATATGTCATTGCGAACCAGCGCGCACGCTGGTTCGCAATCCCCCCCCGTCCCTCCGGGCACTTGTCGACACGTTCCCCCTCTAACCGGGGGATTGCCACGGAAGGCCTGCGCACTGGCTCGCAATGACAGTATTTTTCATGGCAATGACAGCGGTAATTTGGGCCATTCCATTGTCAATTCACAAACTACATTGCGGACAGAATGCCCAGCATGGGGGCAAGGACGCTGAGCAGCACAATGCCCACCAGCACCGAAAGCACCGCCACCAGGCTGGGCTCGATCAGGGCGATGGCGGAGGCGGCGGAGCGGTCGGCCTCCACCCGGCACTCCTCGGCAATCCGGGAGAAGGCGTCGTCCAGGGCTCCCGTCCGGCTGCCCACCAGCGCCAGATGGCTGTGGGCCCCGGTGAGAATCTTCGCCCGGCGCAGGGCGGCGGTGAGATCGCCGTTTTCCTCCAGATCCTTCCCCGCCTGGGACAGCCTGCGGCAGAAATCGGGATCCCGAGTCAGCTCCCCGGCCAACTCCAGGGCGTACTGGGTGTTCAGGCCGCTGGAAAGGGCCAGCGACAGCGCCCCCGCCAAACGGCACAGGGCGGTTTTCTCGCAGATATTCCGGCTCCAGGGGAAGGCCCGGAGCAGCCGGAAGGCCAGCTTGGGTTTCGCTTTCAGCCAGAAGGCCGCCCCGACCAGCACCAGGGCCAGCACCGCCAGAACCACGCCGCCCTGCCGCAGACCCAACCCCAGGTCCATGAGTACCCGGCTGAGCCCCGTCAGGCGGGTGCCCAGCTGGGCGAAGACCTGATCAAACACCGGCATGACCTTCACCAGCAGCACCGCCAGAATGGCAAGCAGCATACCCAGCATGACGAAGGGATAGAGCACCGCCCCCCGGATGGAATCCCGCAGAGAGGCCTCCCGGTCGTAGTGATCCGCCAGGGAGGTCATCACGTCGTCCAGGCGGCCGGCCTCCTCGCCCAGGCGCACCATGCGGCGCATATACTCCGGGAACAGCCCCGTTTCCTCCAGGGCGTCGGTGAGGTTTCCTTTCTCCTGCTCCAGCGCTTCCAGCCGGAGGAACAGCTCCTGATCCCTGGCCGTTTCCGCGTCCTGAGCCAGCAGCTCCAGCCCCTGGCTCACCGGAATGCCCGCGCGCAGCAGCATGGCCAGCTGCCGGCACAGCCCGGAGAGAATTTCGTTGGAAAGCTTCGGTTTGGAATGTTTCATGGGACATCCTTCCTTATATGTAACAAAAATGCTGTCATTGCGAACCAGTGCGCACACTGGTGTGGCAATCCCCGAAGGTTTTAGGCCGCTTTTCGATAGGCTTCCCCTCTATCCAGGGGATTCCCACGCCAGTGTGCGCACTGGCCCGGAATGACAGAAAACTTGGAACGTGCATTTCAGACACCAATTTCTCCTACTCGAAAGCCGGAAATCAGTAGAAATACTTTTCCTTATAATTGTCGTTGTTGTTTACATAATCCTTGACGGACACGTTCCGGTTGCCGGCGGCCAGGGTGGGGTCGATCCTGGACCAGCTGACGCCGTCAAAGTAGATGATGCCGTCCATCCAGCCGGTTTCCTCCAGGTACACGCTGATCCAGGCGTGGTACTCCGTGCCGGAGTAGCCCACCACCAGTTTGGTGGGGATGCCCTGGCTGCGCAGCAGGGCGGTCATCAGCGAGGCGTAGTCCAGGCAGATGCCCTTGCGGCTGGCCAGGGTTTTCTCCACATCCGGCACATAGTCCACCGGCACGGAGGCGGCCAGATCGTAATCGTAGTCAATGTTTTCCACCACGTAATCATAGACCCGGGTTACATAATCCAGATCGTCCGCGGACTGCTCCGAAATCTCCACCCCCAGGGCGCAGACGCTGCTGTCAGCTGTGAACCATACAAACTGGTTGGGGTAGAGGTAGGGCAGAAACTCGTCCACATTCTGGGCCTGAAAGCTGCCGGAGTAGACCATGGCGTAGATGTTGTCAAAGGCGTTCTCCAGCATGGTGATCCCATACTCCCCGCTGCCGCCGGTGAGGGGGATGGTTTCGTTGTCCCCGGGGGTCAGGGTGTAGGTATACATGTTGCCGTCGGGCAGGGTCAGCTGGATCTTGGCCTTGGCGGCGGAGCCGGAGTAGTGCAGCTGAATATAGCCATCGCCGGTGCAGGACGCGTCCACACCGGCGAAGGAATTGCCCAGCACCACTTCCCCCGGCGCCTGGGGCTCCAGGACGGTGGTACGGGTGATCCTGCGGGTGGTGGGGCCGGGTGCAGCTGTTTCGGCGCAGCCGGAAAGCAGCAGCATGGCAGCCAATCCGGCGGCAATGCGCCGCAGCCATGCTCGTTTCATCGGATAGCCTCCTTACGCTGCGGAAATTTGATTGGAACCCTCGAAGGGGAGACAGAACAACGCGGCAGATCGGAAAATTGGTGTTTGTCGGTTTCTAAACACGCCCTCTGTAGGGCGGGGTCATGACCCCGCCGCCAATGTCCGATGCGGAAAATGCTACATTTTCTAGGGAATGTTGCCGCTCTATCACGCAACGTGAGCGGCGGGGTCATGACCCCGCCCTACAGAGACGGTTCTACAAACACCAATTTATCTCCCTGCTGAGGAAAGACACGGGGATTCAAATCGTGTCCCGCAGGGACTCCGCAGCTGTCCACTCAACTATTGGATCGTCAGCACCAGCTGGAGCGTGTTCTTGCACTTGTCGGGAATGAACATATTCAGGTAGGAATCGGGATAGGCGAAGGTGACGCTCATCTTCTCCCGATCATAGCGCAGGGGATAGACCTTGTTGCCCTGGCCGTCCACGCCGTAGATGGCGTCGTAATCCAGGTCGCCGCTGTCGTCGGAGAGGAAGATCTCCAGCTCGCCGTCCACCAGGGAGCTGCCCAGCAGCTGCGGCGGGGTCACGTCCACGCTGTCCACCTCCACCCGGGTTTCGGTGGACTGCTTGTTGGTCAGAGTCACCGTGATCACCAGGGTGCCGTTCATGGTGGGCCGGATGCGGTAAGCATCCTCCTCCACCTGGTACACATCCATCTCATGAATGCCCATACTGGCCTTCACGCTCTCCACGGGCAGAAAGCTCTTGGCCCGAATTTCCACCACAGGACTGCCGGGGGCCGTCCCATCCACCCAGGCGGAGCTGACCTCCGGGGTGACGAACAGCAGCGGCAGCATGGCAAACAGCAGCGCCACAACGAGGATGATGGCCTTCTGCAGCAGATGCCGCTCCCGGCGGTAGTTGCTGTAGGACTGGAGCACCTCCAGAGGGACCTTGTTGGCCTCGTAATCGCAGGCCTCAAAGACGTTGGACAGCATCTGGCTGGCGGCATCGGGGCTGAGGGTTACCTCGTCCTTCTTTTTACGAAACAGTTTTCCCACGACGGTATCCCCCTTCCTCACCTGAGCTGCTTGGCCAGCTTTTCCCGGCCGCTGTTTAAGTATCGTTTCACGGAGCTTTGACTGATCTGCATCATGTCCGCGATCTCCTCCAGCTTCATATTTCTGAAATAGCGAAGCAAAATCACCTGGGACTCGGAAAACGGCAGGGACATCACCTGACGGACGATGTAATCCTGCTGATCCTGCCGCAGGGCATTGTCCTCCGGCGAATCCCCTTCCCCCCGGTTGGCCCGTTCGGTGAGGTGGAACTGCTCGTAGCGGTCCAGCTCCAGCCCCTGCCGCTTCTCCCGGCGGTAGATGTCGAAGCAGACCCGCATATTAATCTGATTCAGCCAGGACACAAACACGTGGGGGTCGCGCAATGTGGTAATGTTCTTCAGCGCCAGGATATAGGTTTCCTGCAGCGCGTCCTGGGCCAGGAATTCATCCTGCAGATAGCGGTAGGAAAAACGGTACTGCTGCTGATAGGTTGCCACATACAGCTCGGCAAAGGCGTCGCTGTCCCCTTCCTGGGCCCTGAGCACCAATTCGCCGATGTATTGATAATCCAGTTCCGCCACCTTTGCCGCCTCCTTTCCGGATCGTTTGGTGAGAACCTCCTCAGCGCTGAATGCGGCGGTCCGCCAGCGCCACCAATTGGGTAATCGTCAGCTGCTCCGGCTCGTCAAAGGCGATGCCGTAGCTGTACTCTATGGATACTTTGGGATTTGCCTGGTTGTAGCTGTCAATTTTCTGATCGATCCGCCCCAGGAAGCGGTCAATCTGCTGCCGGTCGCTCTCCTCGAACACCGCCAGGAACTTGTTGCCCCCGTTGCGGCCCACAAAGCACAGGCTCACCGAGGACATCTTCAGAATGTTGGAGAAGTCCCGAATCACGGCATTGCCCTGGGAATGGCCGAACCTGCCGTTGATGTAGCGGATGTTGCTCAGCTCCAGCATGACGCAGCCCACGCCCTTGGGCACCGGCTTGTCCGCGTAACGCTCGATGATGCCATCGCAGCTGTTCCGGTTGGCCAGGCCCGACATGGGATCGGAGTGCACCGCGAAGTCCAGCTCCCGGAAGTCCCGCTTGTAGTCGGCCATGGTGAGAAAATCGATGAAAATGAAAATCAGACTCAGCCCAAAGCAGGCCCACAGCATCCCGCAGAGCATCTTCAGGTTGGGATCCTGGGCAATTTCATGGTAGAGCTCCCTCTGAAAGAAGATCAGCCAGACGCACACAGCCAGAAATACCAGCATAACAACCAGCTGCATGGTCTTAAAAAAATTCAGTTTCTTCATGGACAGCCCTCCCGGACATACTACCTATTTTCCGTATCATACCACAGCTTTCCCGAATCGTCCAGTGGAAAAACACCAAAATCCGGGAAATGTGGCGAAAGAGGGAATAGGGAGGGAAGCAGGAAGAAGTGTGGCGGAACGGTAAATTGGTGTTTGTATGTTTTTGCTGTCATTGCGAGCCAGTGCGCACACTGGCGTGGCAATCCCCCGGTTAGAGGG
>JBJEYY010000082.1:0-2671 GCA_051887095.1 Faecousia sp.
GTGTGGCAATCCCCCGGTAAAATGGGGAAACGGAACGAAAACGGCCCTAAATCCTACGGGATTGCCACGCCAGTGTGCGCACTGGCTCGCAATGACAGCATTTTCTCTGACGCTAAACAACAATTTCCCACATCAATAATGTTTATAGTTTGTTTTCCCTTTTTTCGGAGGTTTGTGATATACTGCCCCGGAAGGATACTGTTCCTTGGGTAAGGAGTGAAGAAAATGCAGCCTAAAATGTGCAGCAAATGCAGAAAGAATATCGCGGTGGTTTTTATCACCAAGGTGGAAAACGGCGTGACCCTCAACGAGGGCTACTGCCTGAAATGCGCCCGGAGTCTGGGAATTCCTCAGATTGACCAGGCGGTGAAGCAGATGGGCATTTCCGAGGAGGACCTGGACCTGCTCAGTGACGAGATGAGCAGCATGTTCGGCCAGCGGGACGATACGGACCGGGACGAGGACGAGATCGACAGCCAGACCGCCACCTTCCCGCTGCTGAACCAGCTCTTCGGCGGCAGCGGAAACAACATGCCCGCCCCTCAGCCCCGCCAGCCCAAGAAGGAGGAGCCGCCCCAGAACGAGGGGAAGAAAAAAAAGAAAAACGCAAAGCACAAGTTCCTGGACAGCTACTGCATGGACCTGACCGGCAGGGCCAAGGCGGGCAAGCTGGATAAGGTCATCGGCCGGGAGGTGGAAACCGAACGGGTGATTCAGATCCTCAACCGCCGCCAGAAGAACAACCCCTGCCTCATCGGCGAGCCCGGCGTGGGCAAAACCGCCATTGCCGAGGGCCTGGCCCAGCGCATTGCCGCCGGGGAGGTGCCCTACAAGCTCCGGGACAAGGAGGTTTTCCTGCTGGACCTCACCGCCCTGGTGGCGGGGACCCAGTTCCGGGGCCAGTTTGAGAGCCGGATGAAGAGCCTCATCGGCGAGATCAAGGAATGCGGCAACATCATCCTGGTCATTGACGAGGTACACAACCTGGTTGGCGCGGGAGACGCGGAGGGCAGCATGAACGCCGCCAACATCCTCAAGCCCGCTCTGTCCCGGGGAGAGATCCAGGTCATCGGCGCCACCACCTTTGCGGAATACCGCAAATACATCGAGAAGGATGCCGCCCTGGAGCGCCGGTTCCAGCCGGTTACCGTGGCGGAGCCCACCATCGAGGAGGCCAGCCAGATCATGCAGGGCGTGGCCAAGGCCTATGCCGAGTTCCACGGGGTTTCCATCTCCCCGGAGATCGCCCGGCAGTGTGTGGTGCTGTCCGAGCGGTATATCACCGACCGGTTCCTGCCCGACAAGGCCATCGACCTGCTGGATGAGGCCTGCTCCGACGTGAATCTCCAGAGCAAGGAAATTTCCCGGCTGGCGGAGCTGAAGAAGGAGCGGGACGACTACGAGCTGGAGCTGCGGATGCTCACCGAGGATACCGAGAACCAGAATTATGAGCGGCTGGCGACCCTGCGAAGCAAGCTCATGCAGCTGGCCCCCCAGATCGAGGAGTTGGAGCAGCTGCCGCCCCCGCCCGTGACCATGGAGAATCTGGCCCGGATCATCGAGATGTGGACGAAAATCCCCGCCTCCAAGATCAAGGCCCAGGAGTATCAGCAGATCAAGGGCTTATCCGACCGCTTAAAAACCCACATTGTGGGTCAGGACGAAGCGGTGGAAGCGGTGGCAAGAGCCATCCGCCGCAACCGGGTGGGCATCAGTCCCAAGAAGCGGCCCGTGTCCTTCATCTTCGTGGGGCCCACCGGCGTGGGCAAGACAGAGCTGGTAAAGCAGCTGGCTGATGACCTGTTTGACAGTGTGGATTCTCTGATCCGGCTGGATATGTCGGAATATATGGAGAAGCACACGGTTTCCAAGCTGATTGGCTCCCCTCCGGGCTATGTGGGCTATGACGAGGCGGGGCAGCTGACGGAGAAGATCCGCCGCCGGCCCTACAGCGTGGTGCTCTTTGACGAGATTGAGAAGGCCCATCCCGATGTGCTGAATGTGCTGCTGCAGGTGCTGGATGATGGTCGAATTACCGACGCCCAGGGGCGGGTGGTGAATTTCGAGAACACCATCATCGTCATGACCAGCAATGCCGGCTCCGAGGGCCGGGTGGGCGGTCTGGGCTTCGGCCGCACCGAAGGCGACATGGTTCGGGAAAAGACCATGAAGGCCCTGCGGGAGTTCCTGCGTCCGGAGTTTATCAACCGGGTGGATGAGATCATCACCTTCAATGCCCTGTCCCGGGAGAACTTCCTGGGCATCGCGGATATCATGCTCTCGGAGCTGCGGGACAGTCTTGCCGGTCGGGGTGTGGACTTGAGCTGGGGCGAAGAGGTCCGGCAGGCCCTGGTGGAGGAGGCTTACTCCACGGTCTACGGCGCCCGGAATCTGCGCAGAACCATCCAGCGCCGTCTGGAGGACCCCATCAGCGAGGCCATTATTGACAGCTTTGAGAATCCTATTTCCTCCATCCACGCCCGGATGGAGGGTCAGGAAGTGAAGCTGGATATTCACTGATATTTTCCCGCGCCGGAAACCCCGGCGCGGGATTTCTGCGCGATTGACAAGCCAAAAACGGTAGGATACAATGGGGAAAGAGGAAAGATAAATTGGTGTTTAGCGTAATAAAAAATGCTGTCATTGCGAGCCAGTGCGCTTAAGTGGCGTG
>JBJEYY010000083.1:0-2659 GCA_051887095.1 Faecousia sp.
CGCCAGTGTGCGCACTGGCTCGCAATGACAGCGTATAATTTACAAACAACAATTTGTCTGCCAACCGTGGAAAATCGATATACGCGAGTATCAAATGCTCAGATATTGACCGTCGAATGGCTGTAGATGAAAAACTCCTCCTGGCTGGCCCGGTAGGCTTTTTCCCGGGGTTCAAATCCCCGGTCAAATTCCTCCGCCTCCTGATCGTCAATTTCATAGGCATTGCTTTCCCGGTAGCTCCAGGCCCTGCCGTCCAGGGCATTTTCCCGCAGAGGGCGCACCAGCATGGCCGTGGGGTAAATGCCCTCCATGGAAATATGGTATCTGGCGCAGTTTTTGAAGCCGCTGGAAACGTAGTTGCCCGGGTGACCGAAGATCACCACAGTATCATAGCCCAGCTCTGCGGCAATGCGGAAGGAAGCCTCCATCAGCTGCTTGCCAATGCCCTGCCGCTGACACTCAGGGGCCACGCTGAGGGGGCCGAAGGTGAGAATCTCCTTCCGGTTCCCGGCCTCGTCCTCCAGCCAGGCCTTGGTATACATAATATTCCCAACCACCCGGCCGTCCCGCTCCGCCACCAGATCCAGCTCCGGGATAAAATCCGGATGACCGCGCAGCACATGGGCCAGATAATGCTCATTGCAGCCCGGAACCTGCAGATTCCAGAAGGCATCCCGGGTCAATTCCTCCACAGCTCTGTAATCCCCGGGCTTCTCCCGGCGAATCCGCAGATTATCCATTTTCGTCCTCTTCCTCCATCTGCTTCAGCAGCTTCTTGTCCTGCTTGGAGCTTAAGTCCAGCTTTTCGTACATATCGGGCCTGCGCGCTCTTGTCCGGCGGAGGGACTGCTTGCGCCGCCACTGGCGTATCTTTTCGTGGTTCCCCGAAAGGAGAATCTCCGGCACCTCCCGGCCATGCCACACTGCCGGACGGCTGTACTGGGGATATTCCAGGAGGCCATTGAAATGGCTCTCGTCCTCGAAGCACTCCGGGTCCGCCAGCACCCCGGGCACCATCCGGCACACCGCGTCCGTTACCGCCATGGCAGCGATTTCGCCCCCCGTAAGGACGAAGTCCCCCAGGGAAATCTCCTCGTCCACGCACTCGTCGATAAACCGCTGGTCGATGCCCTCATAGTGGCCGCAGACCAGGATGATATTTTCCATTTTGCTTAAGCGGATGGCATCGGCCTGCCGGAAGGTGTGGCCGCAGGGGGACAGGTACACCGTATGCACCGGGCCCCCCGCCTCGTCACACACCGCCTCCCAGCAGCGGTACAGAGGGTCCGGCGTCATCACCGCCCCCCGGCCTCCGCCGTAGGGGTAGTCGTCCACCTGATTCTGCTTGTTGGCGGTGTAGTCCCGGATCTGGTGGGTGGCGATGGAGATGTAGCCCCGCTCCTGGGCCCGGCCCAGGATGCTCTCCGACAGCACATCCCCAAGGGTTTCCGGGAACAGGGTCATAATGTCAATTCTCATCGGCCCGCATCCCCTGGAGGAGCTTTACCTCCATCACGTTTTTCTCCAAATCCGTGGACAGGACGAACTCCTTCACGGCAGGGATCATATATTCGTAGGTGCCCCGGACCACATACACGCTGTTTCCGGGATAGTCCAGCACCTCGGTGATTTTTCCGATGGTTTCCCCGCCGGAAACCACCTCCATGCCGATTAAGTCCGCGCCGAAGATGACGCTTTCATCCATATCCTCCCGGAAAAGCTCCAAGACCTTCCCCCGCATGGCCTGGGCCGCCTCCATGGAGTCGATGCCCGCAAGCTTTACCAGGTTGCAGGTTTTCTGCACCCGGACACTTTCCAGAGCGTATTCCTTTCCGTCAATCCGGCATCGGTCAAAATCAAGAAGCATCTCCGGGCTGTCCAGCCAGGTAAGCACCTTCACCTCGCCCCGAACCCCGTGGGTGGTCACAATTTCCCCCGCTTCAATAAAAGGAAGCCTCATTTCCATTCCTCCGTACAAGAACATACCAGGCAGATAAATTGTTGTTTCGCGTATTTACGCTGTCATTGCGAGCCAGTGCGTACACTGGCGTGGCAATCCCCCGGATTTTCCGAAAAATCTGAAAAACGGGGATTCCGTCTACGATAGCGGCCTAAATAGTTGGGGGATTGCCACACCAGTCTGCGGACTGGTTCGCAATGACAACTTCTTTTTTAGTGCTGCAAACAACAATTTACACTTCACTTGAAATCATCCAAAAAACGGAAAATGCGTGACGAAGCCGCCACGCATAACCGGTTAATCCACAATTTCGACCGTGACCTTTTCGCCGGTGCGCTGGGCTACAGTCTTAATAATGGTACGGATCTCCTTGGCGATCCGTCCCTGGCGGCCGATCACCTTGCCCATGTCGCTTTCGGCAACACGCAGCTCCAGCACCTTGCCCTCCTCGTCGGAGGACTCGGTAACGGTTACTGCCTCAGGATCATCCACCAGGCTCTTTGCCATATACAGCAAAAGTTCCTTCATTGTGCTTCTCCTT
Source organism: Faecousia sp. (assembly GCA_051887095.1). GTDB lineage: Bacteria > Bacillota > Clostridia > Oscillospirales > Oscillospiraceae > Faecousia. The sequence continues at coordinate 2,502 of JBJEYY010000083.1, forward strand.
TGGGGACGCTTACAGCACGCCGGCGTTCTTCAGCAGGCCACGAACGGTGTCGGTGGGCTGAGCGCCGTTCTTGATCCAGTTCTGGGCCTTCTCGGCGTCCACAGTGATGGTGGCGGGCTTGGTCAGGGGATTGTAAGTGCCAATCTCCTCGATGCAGC
>JBJEYY010000084.1:0-2638 GCA_051887095.1 Faecousia sp.
ATTGCCACACCACTTAAGCGGACTGGTTCGCAATGACAGGTAATTTGCAATGCACACTTACAAACAACAATTTATTCTATCCTGCCGGTTCCGCATTGTTCCCCCATTATACCACACCCCGGGCAAACCGCAAGGCCGGGAGCACCCTTTCCGGGCTCTCGGCCAAAAATTTACCGTTCATTCACAATCTGCCCGAATTCCCCGAAAATTCCCGGGCCGCGCAGGCGTAGTGGTAGGCAAGCTTATAATCCCCCAGCTCCCGGTAGCACTGCTCCAGCAGCGGGGCGGTTTCCCGGGGATAGGCACCTTCCGCGGCGTGGAAGCACCCGGCGGCCTGCCGGTACGCCTCCTGCAGCAGATACGCCTGCCCCCGCAGCAACAGACAGCCTGGGTCCTCCCGGTTCTGCGCCGCGTCCAGCAATTGGGCGCAGCGCTCCGGTTCCCCTTCCGCCAAAGCGGCCTCAGCCCGTAGGCGAAGCTCCTCGTCCAGGCTCGGCAGCTCCTGAACCAGCTCCCCGGGCTTTGCGCCCCGAAGCCGGGCGCGCAGCAGTACGCTCCTGCGATGGAGCTCCGGCAGAGCGTAGGCCATCCGGGCCTGAAGGGCCTCGGCCTGCTCCAGCAGTTCCCTGGCATAGGGCTCCCGGTTTTCTCCCAGGGCCTTCTCCGCCAGCGCCAGGGCCGTCAGCAGCCGCAGCAACTCCCATTCCCGCTGAAAAACGGGGTCCGGTTCCCGGAAATCCCGGAGCGCCTGGGCCGCCTGCTCAAAATCCCCCCGGTCGCAGGCCCTTCGCGCCTGCTCCATTGCCCCCAGGTTGCAGGATACCGCCCCGTCCTCCTCCAGAAAAAAGCTGATGGGCTTTCCCAGCCTCTGCGCCAGAAATTGCAGCGTGGAAACCGAAGGGCTGGCCGATCCGTTTTCAATCTGGGAGAGCATATTCCGGGTAATCCGGTCACCGCAGAGCTCCCGCTGGCTTAACCCCGCCTCCTGCCGCGCCAGACGCAGCTTTTCTCCCAAATTCATAACCAGCATCCCCTTTCCCGGCATCATCGGTACGACAAATTGTTGTTTACAAGTTTGCGCCTCAAGTTTTCTGTCATTGCGAACCAGCGCGCACGCTGGTGTGGCAATCCCCCGGTTAGAGGGGAAGTGTATCGACAATTGCCCTACAGAGTGGGGAAACGTTACGATTTTTGGTGGTAATCGTTACCCAGTTCCTTTCAACCGGGGGATTGCCACACCAGTCTGCGGACTGGTTCGCAATGACAGGTAATTTGCAACGCACCCTTTCAAACAACAATTTATCGTTATGATCTTTTACGCATTTTTCTCCATCCTACCATATTTCCCCCGGAAAATCCACAGTCATAAAAATTTCATTTGCTATTTTTCCGGATTGCTCTATAATAGAGGAAAAACCATATGCATTGGAGAACAAACCATGAATATCCGTCATCCGAAAACCGTCAAGTCCGTGGCCCGGGAGCTGCTGAACCGGGCAGGACAGCTGCGGCAGATTCTTCTTGTCTATTGCGGGATCCTTCTGGCCTCCTGCCTGGTGGTGACTGCTCTGGGTCAGGGCCTGGGCGTCCTGATGTCCCGTTCCGGCGGTCTGGGGAACCTGGGCACCCGGTCTATGCTGTCCACGCTGCAGACCCTTCTGCCCATGGCCCACACCCTGGTGCTGCTGGTGCTGGATCTGGGACTGCTGGCCGCCATGCTCCGGATCTCCCGGGGCCAGTTCACCTCCCCTCAGACCCTGCGGACGGGACTGTCCCGGTTCTTCCCCCTGCTGCGGCTGCTTCTGCTGCAAATTCCCATCTACCTGGCTCTGGGCCTTGCGGCCATGTACGCTTCCATGATGCTCTTTTTTATGACCCCGCTGTCCAATGGGGCCGTGGAGCTGCTGATGCCCATGGTCAAGTCCGGGATGGACGCCCAGCAGCTGGTGACCGTCCTGACAACCGACGATGCCGTCCTTGTGTCCTTCCTGAAGGCAGTGGCCCCCATGTACGGCATTCTCCTTGTGCTCATGGCCGCGGTGATGATCCCCGTGTCCTACCGGCTGGGGGTCGCCCAGCTGGTGATTGTGGAGGATCCCCGGGCAGGTGCCTTCCGGGCCCTGTCGGAGAGCTTCCGTATGACTCGCCGCAACTGCATGGCCTTTTTCAAGCTGGACCTCAGCTTCTGGTGGTACTACCTGGCGTCCATGCTGGTGAATGTGCTGCCCTTTCTGGATTCCGTTGTGCCCATGTCGGAGTCCGCGGGCTGGCTGCTCTACGGCCTGTCCCTGGTGCTTCAGATCGCACTCTACTATTTCTTCCGTCCCCGGCTGGAGGTCAGCCGGTGCCTCATCTACAACGCCATCCGTCCCAAGCCCCAGTCCACCGGTCAGGCCATCGGCAATATCTTTCAGATGTAAAATACGCCCCCGGCTCCGAAATGGGGCCGGGGGTTGCTTTTCGGGGGATGATCCTGTATACTGGGCGTGATTATGTCATAAAGGAGTAAAATATGGCTTCGGTTACGTTTTCGGGAAAGCCGCAAAACTGGGGGCGAAGAATTGTTGTTTAGAATTGACAATTAACCTGAATTATTCACGCCACCCAATCCAGTGCACTGAAGCCAATCGCCCAAACG
>JBJEYY010000085.1:0-14078 GCA_051887095.1 Faecousia sp.
GATCCTCCCACCCCTGCGCGGAAAGGGTCACGGAAAAGAACTGTGTCTTCCCGTCTGCATAGGCCTTGGTGGCCGCGTCGCCTAAATCCTCCGGAGCCCCCAGTCCCGTAACCCGGTTTCCGCCCATGGAAAGATCCCCGGACATCACTCCTCCGGACTTTGGAAGCATATTCTTTAAAGCATCTCCAACCGCTTTCGCATCTGCGGCGAAATCCTCCTTTGTGAGCGTCGCGTCCGTGATTGTAGGATGATTTCCAAGGTATTCCACCGTAGTTTTTTTGACGATATCCTGAACGGCAAGAAACTCATAAGAGCTCTCAGGAATGTCCCCGTCATTAAACACCGGCTCCTCCACATTAATCACGAACCTGGGGGAGGTCAGTTTTGGTGGTTTGCTCAGATCATCGTAAATTTTAAACTCACACTTCAGCGGTCCAATCTCAGAGACAGTTTGCGCCGTGAACTGATATCGTGCAAAATTCCCCTCCACGATACATTCGTTGTAGATCCGTTTCCCGGACGGCTTCTGCGCCGTGAAAACTATAGCGCATCCACGGTCCAGATAATACTGGCCGGAACCTTCCCGGAATCCGCATATGATCTCCCGCATAGTGTCTCCCTGTTTGGCATTTAATGTTATGGGAGAGCTTGTATCCTGAATGTCAAGCGTAATTCGGGATACTGCGTATTTCATCATGACCACCACCTTTTTCCAACATCATAACAAAAACGGCGGTGGGTTTCCTATCCCACCGCCGCAATGATTTTTTACCAGGTCTTATACTTCGCTACCGTCCTTGCAGACCAATTCTCCTGTGCGGCAATTGCAAGCGCAATCGCGTCCTTTTGCGATTTGGAAATGCTCAGAGAATTGATTTCCGCCATGATCTTTTTCGCTTTGCTGCCTGGTATCGTTTTACCGTTGCTTTTCTTCTCACCTTCTGCTGTTGCGGCGAATTTGGATATTTTCAGCCAAACGGACTTGCTGACGCCTGCGCCCTCACAGTATTCACGCCAGTTCTTCACCCTTCCGAAATTTACGCCCTGGAGGCCGCTCTGCTCCCAGTCGTATACCTCGATCTGGATATCGGCGTCCGCGCTGGAATACCCGCCTAAATCCATCAAGGCTTTTCTGAGCTGCTGCCGGGTGATGATCCCCCGCTTATACTGCTGTGACTTGTTCTCATAGTCCACCCCGGTTTTTTCCTCAGTGTCCTTCTTCATGGACCACTTCAGGATGGTTTCCTGGATCTCGCCCTGCTTCATGCCGAAGTACTTGTCCAGGATTTCCGCAGCCTGCTCCGCGCTGATTCTGGTTTCGCTTTCATCGTCCCAGAACCACCTGCCAACCTCCTTTTTGACATTGGACATCACATCGTCCTCGTCATAGCCGTTTTCCGTGAACTCCGCCACGGCCTCCTGAATATCCCCGCCGGAAAGAATCGCGTCGTACAGGTCGTTGTACTTCCCGTAGCCGTCAGAGCTGCCCTTATCCTTGGCGTAGATCCACTCCCGCACCTTCCAGTATGCCTCCCCGGCATCGGTGTTTCCGTAGAGGACCAGGTGCTTTCTGGCCTCCTCTTCGGTCAGGTCCCAGTCCATGAACGCGGAGCGAATCGCGGAAACAACAGCGGCGTCCGCCGACCTTTGGTTTTCGTACCTTGCGGTGACCCGGGCCTCATGGGAGGCGTCTCCCGCCATTCTCGCCTCATAGAGCTGCTGGGCATTGGAAACCGTTTTCCCGCTCCATCCCTCATACGCGGCATTCCGGATTCCCATGGCCGTGCTGCTTTCGGAGGTCCACCATCCGTAGGTGCTGTTCCAGAGGGACTCCACTGCCCGCACCATGTTCTTCGCCGGGAATGCAAGATTTCCAACACTCCCCACAATCCCGAGGATTTTGTCCTTGCTGCTGACCTTATCGCTGCTCAGCTTTCGGATCGCGCTGATGATATCGTCCGCCAGCTCCATGTCCGTCCGCTCCACGCTGTAGCCCTGGACCAGGGACATGATATCCCGCACAAAGGGGATGGAATTGGGAACCAGGAACAGAACATCGTCCTTCAGAGCCGCCACAAGTGCGGATACATACTTTTCTCCGACGCTTTCATCATCGTCATCGTCCCGGGCGGCATACACGATGGATTTCAGAACCGCGTTCAGCACTGCCGCGCCGAAAACCGCTCCAATTGCCCTCCTCATATATGCCTTATTCCCCCGGGTTCCCTGGAGAACAGCGTCATAGATCATGTTGATGGAGGTAGTCGGCTCCGCCATGAACGAGGTCACCATGCCCATCAGCTTGTCCTTGCTGCGCATATTCCCGGAACGGGCGAACACGCTGTCGTACACCTGGGTTTGGGTGATGACCTCCGTGAACCGCTCCCCGCAGATCCGGAGAAATTCCTCAGACCGGGTTGCGAGCTTCGGATACTTCCCGGCGGTCTCCCGCTTCACGGCCTCCCAGATTGCGCACCAGGTCACCTTGTCCGCGTACCCGGGCGCCATGGACAGCAGCTCGTCGAAGGAACCGTCCTCCCGCTTGACAATGCCCGTCAGGACATCCTTGATTCCGTCATGCTCCGGCCCCTTGATGTAGTCCACGGTGGACTTGCCCATGTTGGTGTCGAAGTATCCCATGTCCTTGATCCCCGCAACGGGGGCGTACTTCTTGATGATTTCCCAGGTAGTATTCACCTTCTCCCGGTCGATGATGCGTCCGGTGAAATACCTTGGGTCAATCAGCGCCGCCGCTCTCACAATGGCGCTGGGCTGCTGGATGACCACGGACGCGCTGGCGAACACGGCGTTCTTCTTGAACTTGTTGATTGCCTTGGAAACGAACGTTGCCGCCGGGTCGACCCGCGCCCCTCCGTTGACGCTCTGAATCAGCTCCCGCACGGCGCTGACAGCTTCCTTGCCCATGTAGCTCTGAATCGTCTGCTTCAGGGACACAGGCGCGGTCTCCGCCTTCCTCTCGGTCTGGAAATTCAGAATCCGGTTGAAATCCTCAATGGCCAGCACGAACGCGTGGTAGGTGGACATCTCGTTCACATGATCCGCCCACACATCCATGAAATCTCTAAGAATCATGGGATTGTTGGCCTTTGGAACTGTCTTGTTGGTAAATCCGGAATTTTTCAGCTTCACCTCGCCAACAGGCTCATTCTTCTGGTCAACGAACTGCTTCGCGGATTTAATCGGGAAGTAGTTCTTCTCCCGGAACAGCTTAATGCCGTACATGGCAAGGCTGACCTCGTTTCCCTTGTCCGCCATTACGGTGGAGAGGTAATCCTGCATCGCGTCCGCGAATGCCCTTTGCTCCTTGGTCAGCGTTCCGATGATCTCCCCCAGCGTCTCCGGCCCCAGCTGGTGGGACGTAGCGTCATTTAAGTGGTAGGTGACCTTCATGCCCAGTTTGTTGACCCGGACGGATTCCCCTTCCAGCACAACGCCGCCGATCCGCAGATGCTCAGCCGCCGCTTCCCGCTTGGCGTAGGCGTACAGGCTCAGGATCTGCCCCAGCGTCAGCTTGACCTCCCCGCCGGAATCGTCGGAGAAAGTGGTTGTCTTTTCAAAATCCCAATCCCAGTATCCGTATTTCCTGGCGTTCTCCAGATAGAAGCCTCTGCCCCCTTCGATATCCCGGTACCATGTATCCTCCCCGCGGCGCACATTGTTGTAGGCGTCCGTCAGAGCCTGGGAACCGATTGTCCGCATCAGGTAGATTGGCTTCAGGTTCCGATAGTGGAAACCTCTCAGCCAGCCACCCACGTCCGATTCCGATTCCTTCTTCTTACCCCATGTGAAAGACACCTCGGAAATGCTCCTGGACGCCTGCTGCTCGATGGTACCCGCCCGCTCATTCAGGAAGGATTTGTTTGCGTTGCGGATCGTGCTGATGACGATGTCCAATACTTCCTTCACGATTTCCAGCTGATCCATGGTCATGTCACCCAGTCTGGTGTCCCCCACATTTGCTTCCAGCGTGAACAGATATTGGGATACCGCGTCGCTGTACGCATCCTGCAGCGCGGGATCGGAGGAATTTTTGATGTCCTCATACGCCTTTGCAAGCGCGTCAATCTTTGCTTTGAACTGATCCCCTTTCCCGATGTAGGCGTCCCTGGCCGCTTCCAGTCTGGCACGTTCTGCCGGGTCATTCTCCAGTTTGATCCTCTGGTTATACCTGGCAACCGTCCGCTCAAACGCCGCGCTTCTGGCTTCCTCTGTGGAGGTCTCCATGTTCACAGCACTCAGGATCTCCGCCACGGCCTTGCGCATACTCTCCGGAACGTGACGTTTTTTGTCACCGTCCAGCAGGAGGTGATTCAGCTCATTTACCGTTTTCTGGATTCTCTGCCGCATCTGCGCCCGGTTCCGGTTGTCCACCGCTTTTTTGCGGGATTCCTGGTAGAATGTTCTGGTATCCTCCAGCTTCTTCTTGTAATCGGTTCGGAGCTTCTTCATGTCATCCTGCCGCTTCTGCTTCAGCTCCGCAACAGTCTTATTCCGTTCATTCTTCAGGCTGTCCATTTCGGCCCTGTGCTCCGAACGCAGTTTGTTGATCTTCCGCTGATCCCGATCCGCCACCGTGACCAGCGCGTCCACCCGCCAGTAGCTGTCATAGACCGCCACGGCCAGCTCCTGGGCGATACTATCACGATTATAGGCGTATTCCATAACCGTGGTGTCAGAATTGCGCAGAGCGTCAATGGCGTCCATCAAAGCCTGCGGCTGGTCGCTGGCAGTGATCTCGCTGTCAAAGGTGCCCGGGAACAGGGTTGCCCACTCATTCCACATGGTATCCAGAGAGATTCCGCCCTCCTTCACAAAGGTAACGGTTCCAAACGCCGCCTTGCGGAACGCCTCATAGCTGCCGTACAGCTTCTCCACCTCGGCCCGCTGGCTTTCGTCCAGGGTGATCTTTATCCCCCGAACCTCCCGCAGCACGTCCCGGGCGTAGTCGCTGATCTGCGGCTTGATCTGAACATTGTCCTGAAGATAACGGGCAATAACCATGGCCTGCTCGTGAACATCCTCCCAGCTGTAGTCCTTCTCCGTGGCGATAAACCGGTAGAAATCCGTCAGCATCCGGCTGAGCTCCTTCACATCCGCCTTGGCACCGGCATACTTGTTCAGGTACTTCGCCGCCGCCTCCACGCTGGACTGCTTCGGGACCGTCCCGCCGGTCACCTTCCCTTGGAGCCTCAGCAGCTCCCGGAGCCTGGAAACATCCTCCCGCAGTTTCCCATTCTCCTTCTCCAAAGCCGCCCGCGTAGCCTCAGCAGTAGGGTCACGGTCTGAAAATTTCTTATTGACAACAGAATCAGGATTGCGTATACTGTAGTTGGAAGTTTCAGCAGAACCGGTTTTAGCCGTTGCATCAGAGCCATTGGCATTGATGAGCTGCTGGGCTTCCTTTTTGTATCCACTTTTTCCGATGAATGCAGACACAACATATAGTATCTTGGCTTTCGTATCCGGCACCGCTTGGACAACGTAATAAGACTTTTCTCCAATGTTTTTTTCATAAAGAATAGTTGGAGCCAGCCTGTTTTTTCCATTTTTGAAATGGGTATATGCCTTTGTTGTACCAGATTCTCGAATATCGTCAGGGTCATATAAAGTGTATCCTATCCGAGCAATATCATTTGGATCTGCCATCGAATGGTCTGAAGTTCCTTTAGGCCCATGGTCATTAAGAATGTGGTATATTTGCCGAGCTTCTATGGCAACACGAAAACCTTTAACATCAATACCGGTAATTTTCTCAATCATCGGTGCTATTTTATCAGGGACAGTGTTAAAAAACACCTTTTCATTATCGGAATAGTAACCAGATTTTACGCGTTCGACAAGGGAAAGTACATTTGTATCAACACCTGAAGAAATGTATCGATCATCATACTTCACCCCACCCTCCCGGGTGGTATTTTTATTCCCTCCATTCTCCCTGAAATTCTCCCCAGCGTCCACCAGCGCGGAGGTATAGATGCCCATGATCTCCTTCCGGAACTCCTCCATCTCGGCCACCATCTTCCCCTCCGGGGAATCGGGCTTCACATCCTTGTAGGCGGTCAGGGCGTTTTTCAGCTTCGCGGCCAGCTCCCTCAGCCAGCCCACAACCTTCTCCTTCAGCCCCCTGTCCCGCTGGGCCAGCTTCTCCAGGAACGCCGCCGCGTTTTCATCGGACAGCATACTCTCCATGGAATCCGCCACCACCTCGTCAAAGGCTTCCTGCCGGCTCAGTTCCCGCCCGTTCTGCTTTGCCTTGGCGATCTGATTGTCCACCAACTCCGACACACTGGTGCCCTGCTTCTGGTACTGCTTCACCAGGGCATCCGCCAGTGCCCGATATTTCACGCTGGACCAATCCTTGATGAAGTGGGTCAGCTCGTGGGACACGGTAAACAGCATGGTCCCCTTGCCCGTCTGTCCGGCGTTCAGGTCAATATGGATGCTCCCGTCCGTCGGATCATAGAATCCGTTGGGCGCCTTTTTTTCGCCCCGGTCGGACAGATACACCCGCTTTCCGGCCTCATTGACGTAGGATTCAAACACATAGATATCCACGCCAAGCGTCTTTGCCAGGGTATCCATAACGGCGATGGAGCTCTCCCGCAGGTCATCAAACTTCCGCCCATTCCGGTCGAAATGGAGCTTCCCATCCTTTTTACCTCCGGACTTCTTTTTCACGTCCTGCTGCCGCCGGTAGGCGTCCTTGTACCCCATCCGCTTGCCCCGGTTGTATGCGGCTTCCCGCTGTCCCGTTGTCAGCTTCCCGGCAAACTCCGCATCCCTGAGCTGCTGGACCGTTTTCTCACCGATCTGCCCGGCCTCGTAGGCCTCCATCAGTCCGGCAGCAAAGTCAATGGCGCTCATACCGTCCTGCCCCAGTGCCTGCTTCAGCAGCGTGTTGGCGATATTGGCGGAGGAGGAAACCTTGGCAATGGTGTTGTAGAGTATGGCATCATCCGTACTGGCAAAAGCCACGTTCCGGATGCTGACGGTCTGCCCGCCCTTGGTTCTGATCGTACCGTTCTCACCAACCGTGTCGAACCCATCCGGCTCAATGTCTTCATTGGTGTCCGTGCGGATTGTCTTTCCCTCCGCGTTCACGTCCAGCAGGTCGGCCTCCTGAATTACCTTTGCGGCATTATTGTCCTCCGCCTCCTTCTGCCCCGCAAGATACGCAATCTCCTTCTGGGCGTCCGTCAGCCCCTTACCGTAGCCCTTGATAAGCTCCCTGCTGGCACCATCCTTTCCTGCCTGGTATATATTCGCAAAGGCCAGCCGGTACTGCTCCACGCTCTGCCCCTTCAAATAGGTCCGCGCGAAAACATCCGCATGCTTCCCGTAAATCTTCCCGGACTCCGCAAGCCTCTTGGCCGTCTCGCTGGCCTCCTGGGCGTCTGCCCCGTCCCGAATCAACCGGTTTGTAATCTGCTGCACATCCTGGGAAACAATGTTCCCGCTGAGATCCATTGCGTAGTTCCGGTTATGCTTCCGGAGTGCATCGACACCTCCGCGCCACTTTGCGCCCTCCTCACTCACACCGTCAGCGTTATCCACCAGGCCAAGTTCAGAAAGAATCTGATTCCCGTACTTGCTGCCATGGACAACCTCGGTATCCTTCCTACGAAGCTCCTCACCGGACGCCTGCCTGGAGATCACATCCGAAATGGCATCAATATCCCCGGTCTCCCCAAGCTCCGCCAGACGGGCGGACACGGCCTCCCGAACGATATCCGCATCTCGTTTCGCAGCGGATTCCTCCGTGGAAACCAGCATTTTATAGATTTCCATTCCGGAAACATTTTTCCCGTTCTGGATCTTTCCCTGAACTCTCTTCGCGTTTTTGTCATCCGGGTTTAGCTCCAATGTTTTCGCAGTCAGCTCCTGAAGCTTAGGGCGAAGATCACCAACCGCCATTTCCGCCCGGAAGTTCCCGACGGCTCTTCCAACAGTGGCATTCCCGACCATCTGGGCACCGCCGGTCATCAGCCCAAGCCGCAGGCCGCCCATACCGGCCTCCTGAATCTGCTCCCGGTGCTCGTCCTCCTTATCCGTCATGGCCCCGGCATAGACAGAAACTGCCCTTCCAAGCAGATTCCAAAGTCCTGAGGAATTCCGCTCCTGGTTGGCGATGGATACCGCCTCCTGGGTGGATTCTTCGATGTACTCTCCTCCTGCGTTCAGGACGTATTTTCCAAGGGCAGTAAGTGCCTTTGTCACAACGTTTTTCCCGGACTGGGTTGCCGCAAGCTTCTTCAGGGCAGTAAGTCCACCGTCCGTGGCAATGTCGATCACCTTCCCGCCACCCATTGTCACGAGATCAATCAGACTGTCCCCAGCCTCAATCAGGCTGGAAATCACTGCCTCGTCCATGGCGGCTGCCCGGGCCGTCTGCTCGTCAATGCCTGCTCTGATAAGCTCCCGGAACGCAGCGCCCCGCATGGTCTGGTAACCGTACATGGCGCTGCCGGCTACATAACCAGCCTTGATTCCCAGGGGATTCATTGTTGCAGCTCCAATAGCTGCACCTGCAGCCTGATATTTCAGCTGATCCCAGAACTGCGGGGCGTAGTTTGCAAGGTCCTTGCTGATCCAGCTCATGGTCCCGTCATCCGCAAGGGTATCCGCGTTCACAGCGCCGAACCGGTCAATCAGTTCATCCGCCGTCTTCGCCATTCTCCGGTTTTCCTCGGTAGGATCATCCAGATACGCATTCCAGTACAGGCTGCTGTCCTGGCTCAATCGCCCGATGGCTCTGTTTGCGGCATACTGACCAAAGAACCCATCCCCGTATCTCCTCCCGACGTATTTGTCAACGTAATCGAGCCATTCCTTTTCGGACTGAAGCCGTGCAAGTTCCTGTTCATCCTCAGTGAGCGGCCTATACTGAAGCGCAGCAGCATATGGAGTACCGGAAACTCCCGTTGACACACCTCCAGTATAGGCATTCATGCCAGGCTTCGAATCTGCGCTTCCAGCCCGGATTGCTTTCATTTCCTCGGAAATCTGCTCAGAAGTCCTACCGTTTTTTGCCTGCGTCAGAAGAGGAACGGAATCCCGCATTGCCTGAAATGACTTCGTGATTTCCGCAACGGAATCCTCCACACTGTTCAAATAAACAATAGATGCACCATATTTTTCTTCCCCGATTTTCTCCCTGTTTGCTCCCAGATATGCGCGAATGTCATAGGCACGGGCTGCGATATCATCGGAGCGGGACTTCCAGGCAGAAAAAATATCGTCTGCATTGTCATATTTAAATTGGGAGGATAATTGATCCGCGTCCTTCAGATACTGATTGAATGTGCTCTGAAAATCATCGATGGATCTTTCGTTGGTGTTTTTCACGTTGGGGTTATACCCAGAAAACAGTGGATTCGTGTAATTTCTGGAATCCCTGTTTGTTTTCTGCTGCATCCAGCTTTCGCCAATGATGGATTGTCTTGCCAATCATACCACCCCTTACTGATAATACCAATAGAACGGGTCGAAGGAAGGATCATCATCCTGCCCGTAGGAACCGGACGGTACAGATCTAATAGGAGCGTTCCCCGTTGCCGGAGATCCATTTCCGTATCTGCTGTTGCTTTGGCCCATATTGTCATAGATCCAGCTCCTCGCATTGGAATGGTTCCCAGTCGGAGCAAAATAATCTCCGGAAGACGGGCTCGGAACGGAGCTTAGACCACTTCCGCCGCCTCCGCCTCCTCCAGACCAATACGCTCTAATAGCGTCCTGCATCGGGTCCCAACCGCTGGATTTTTTCTTTTTCATGGCATCGATGTACTCCTTGCTGAGACCGGACTGCGCAATAAGCTCATCAGACGGTGTCTTGCCCTTCTTCAGCATTTCCGTGACCTGCTGAAGCGCCAGCTGCTGCTGATCCTGCCAGCGGGCGTAATCCTGTGCCTCCTGGGCCGTGAGCATGCTGTACTGATCCTTCAGCTGATCTCCCTGCTGGATGTACCGGCTCAGTGCCATCTGGTACAGATTCGGGACCTGGTCATTCAGTCCCTGCAGATACCCCTGGTAGGACTGCTGACCCACACTCTGGGCGTAGCTGTTCCCATATCCTCCTGTCATGGCCTGGGCCTGTCCCATGGTATCCTGCATGGCCATCCTTCCGCCCTGAATGTATTGATCCTTCATCTGCTGATACATGGCATCGGCATTCACATCGTAGGTAAAATCCTTCCGGTTCGCGATCTGGTCATACAGGCCCTGAATCTGATCCTTATACTGGCTCTGGTAGCCGGTGGTGAATTCCTTCTCCTCCTCGGGAATGTTCGTTGCCATCGTTAACCCTCCTTATTGGTTCCCTGCTGCTTTTCTATCTGCTGCAGCGCGTAGTTTAGCTTATCTGTCAGCTGGTACAGGTAGCTCTTAATCTGCCTTATCTGATCCTCCGGCCGTCCATCCGGAATGTTTGGGTATGGAATCTGCGTCATGATCTCCCGCTCCCTTGCTGAATGGTTTTGGTGATGCTGTAGATTTTCCCGGGCCCGTCCCCCTCAATCCGCAGTTGCATGTAGTCGCACCGCTTCGCCCGGACGGGGATGTCAAAGCTCCTCAGCCTTGTGCTTCTCACGGCGAACAGCGGCTCCCAGTCCTGGGAAAAATCGTACCTGGCATAAATTCTGACCTCAGTCCCTGCATCCAGGCTCATGCGGATAATCATCCGGGCGAGATACTTCATATCCGGCATTTCCAGCCCGATTTCCCCGGTGTTGACGGACCATTTTACAGCCCCCTCCGGATTGTCTCCCGCTCGGGTCATGTCCCATATTTTCCCTGTTCCATCCTCCAGGGCGTACAGCGTCCCGCCAAGGGCTTCCATTTGCGCCGCCCGGAAGCTGTCCTCCCGGTGCCAAAGCTTCTTGGCGGTGTCCCAGACGAAGAGGTGCGCCTTGCCGGTGCTGTCCATCATGGAGATGTAGTATTTGTTACCAAGCGCGCCGCCAATCGCCTCCTTATACTGCTCCGCACCCAGGCAGTAGGAGATTTCGGTGGGAATAGAGCCGTCATAGGCGCATACAGCCGTCCCGGATTTGTAGTACAGCACCTCGTTGACCACGGCCAGGCTCCTGTGGCTCCCCTTCTGCACACCCCGGCAGGCGGTGGTCTGAATCTGGAAATTGGCCGGGTAGTTTCCGTAGACCTTGTGCAGGCACGTTTCCTTGAAGAAAACTGGATTGCCCATGTAAGCCGCCGCCCCGGTGAACGCCCCGTCCGTGCCGCAGCTGGCCGCGTAGGAATCCGTGGACAGGCCCATGTAGCAGCTCCAGTTCCGGAAATCCCCCAGTTTGCTGGCGTAGATTTCGTTGACCGTCTCACCCTTGCGGTTCAGGCCGTACCGGCAGCCCCACAGCCTGTTTTCGGATTCCACAATAAAATCCATATTCGGCATCCGGCGCTCCAGCTTCACGGTGCCCTCGGAAACCGACTGGGTGACAACCTGATCCACAATCCCGGCAACCACCACGAAGTCCGCCCCTTTGTCCCATATCACCATGCTTGCGTTCAGATCCTGGAGCTTTCCGCTTTTGACACCGCTGATTTCCACCGCATCATATTTCTGGAATTTCTCCCCTATCCCGGAACACTCGATGCGGATATAGGTGCTGGCCACGCTGACCCACATCCCGGAGCTTTCGGAATACTGCTTCAGGGCGTTTGGCGTAGCGGAGGTATCCATCCACATTGCGCCGTTGGAAGGGCTTTCCGGCGCCTCAGCGCCCACGGTTGCCGGGGTAATGGCCTCTCCTGTGATGCTGCACAGCCGGAAGGTCACCGCAGCAGGGCTCACATACTCCGCCTCGATATCTCCTCTGTCATCGGTATTTATGGTGTTGATGTACTTTTTGTCAGGAAGGATAATCACATAAGCGCCCATGGAAACGAGCTCTTTCTGCGTCCCCGCTTCCAGCCCCATCTCCACCTCGGTTTCCCCAATGACAAACTTGCTGCCGTCCACATAGCACAGCTGATCCTTCGCGATGATCCCAGTCAGGCCGTCGCACTGTTTATAGATTCCTCTCTTCCCCCTTGGCGAAAGCACCGGGTAGAAATCAGAGGTCATATTCTGCATTTCGTAAAATTCTCCGTCCGCAATCCGCAGATTGTGGTTGTAGCCACGGAATGTGTCCACCATCTGCCTGGTTGTCTGTGACGGCTGCAATATGGGATAAAGCATTGTATCTACCCCCCTAGAAAATGAATCCATCCCCATTCTGGATGGGCTCATTGGTCCGAATGTAATAGTTCATGTAATCCTGGTACATGTTATTAAAGATTGTAATGGCGCGGTTATAGCTGTCAGTTTCTCCGTTGTGGTAGTCAATCATCGCTTCAAGATATTTGATGTATAATTCTTCACAATCGCAAAACAAAAGGGAAGTTTCTGGCCCATCAAAACGATGAATTATACCATAATAAAATGATTTATATCTTCCACTCAGATCTCGTTCAATTTTTTCTTCCAGCTCATATAACCAACGTATCTTGTCATCTTCTGTGAATGTGTTAAACTTGATACCGTCAACAATATTGATGGCGTCAATAAAGGTCATAGTATCCCTCCTATTTCAAAAGGCCCGAGGCAAAAGCCCCGGGCCTTGGTTCACTTGCTGGCCTCCAGCAGAGCGTCAATCTTTTCATCCTGTTTTGCGGCGGCCCGCTGGGACCTGCGGATCTCCTCCGCAACTAACTTTGGAACCAGGGAGCTTTTCCCCCTGGGAAGCAGATAGTTCACGCCGTTGACGCTGACGAACAGATTCGGGTCATCTTTTGCGTTGCCCCTGGGGATAAATACCTCTTCCCGCTCTTCTCCGGCGGTGATTTTATTCTCAGCCATTTCCCGCTCTTCTCCGGCGGTGATTTTATTCTCAGCCATCAGAATCCCTCCTTAGTTCGCCTCGTCGGTGCCGCTGAAGAAGGAGCAGCTCATAACCCGCAGCACCCGTTCGGGATACAGCACGGTTGCGCCGTTGGTCTCCAGCTTGTAGCCGATGGTGCTAAACTGGTTCAGAGGGCCGCCGATCTGGCTCTTGTCCTTCACAATCATCTCCAGAGCCCCACCCTCAGGGTCGATGATGCCGAAGGAGTCCTTGCCGAAGAAGTATGTGGCGTAGGTGACGGTGCTGGCCTTGTTCTGGTAGTCCGCGCCGCCCAGGATTGGGGCGAACACGTTCTCAATGAACCGGCAGCCGTGGAGCTCGCCGATCTCGCCGTTAAACAGCTGCTCGGGGGCGGCGTACTTGTGGGCCTCGATCCACTCCTTGCTCTTGCGCAGGTCGTATGCCACACTGGGATGAATCACGGCGTAGTACTTTCCGTTGATGGTAGGCACCCGGTCCTTCTTCATCTTGGTCACGGCCCGGGACACCATGTCTGGGGTCAGCAGGCTCATTACTGTGGCGCTGGCCTCCATGGTGGCACAGCTGGTGGGCGTACCGGCAACGGTGCCGTTAGCCAGGGTGATGTTGTCGCAGTACAGAACGTTGGTATTCACCAGAAGCGCGTCCCGGATCAGGGTCTCCTGGGTCTCCGCGGCGGAAGCGCCCATCTCCTCGGTGGCTCCCAGAATCACGTCATCGTAGGCGTGGAGCTCCAGCTGGTCGGAAACCGTGGCATAGGTGCCGTACTGGTTGATGGAACCGCTTTTCGTGGTCATACCGAACTTCTGTCCGGTGGGAATGACGCCCTCCTGCAGCTGGGAGGCCTTGGCGAAGGTGTTCCACTTCCGCCATTCCACAGTCTTTCCCTTACCGGCAGGCAGGCTCTGCTTTTTGGCGAACTGCTCATAGAACATCTCCACCCGGGCATTCTCCAGAAGCTCCGTGTCATAGAAGGTCTTGAGTTCCCCGGCAAGGGAATTGCTTCCGTCAAAGTTGGTGACCGCACCGGTATTCGCGTTCACATAGCCTCCGGTGGCGTTCACCAGGCTGCCGGCATCCGCGAAAATCTGCAGCATCATAAACCGCATAAGTACATTGGTCATTATTGTTTTCTCCTTGTATTATAGAGTAGTAGTTTTTAGTGCCCCTCTCCAAGGGCATGTG
>JBJEYY010000086.1:0-2583 GCA_051887095.1 Faecousia sp.
TCTATGGAACTCAGTATAGTACACAATATCGATTTGGTCAAGGCTTTGAATGGGCAACGTAACCTGCTTTCCCAGGGAGGTCAGCCGGGACACGGTGGCTCCCGCGCCGATTTCAATGTCGTCGGGGTGGGGCCCCACAAAAAGATACCGGTCAAAAGCCTCCAAATCGGGAAGGGGCGCCGCGAATTTCAGCGCGATCCGGGTGAGGCTCATACGGTTTCTCCCTTCCGAACAGCCAGCTCTCTGCAGATTTGCTCATACCGATCCTCGTCAAGGTTGTAGTGCTTGCGGTAGATCAGGTAGGAGCAAAGCATGAAGAGGAACGGAACCACGGTGATACACAAAAACAGCCCACGGGTTTGCCAGGTCTGGACGGTGGACAGGACGCCCTCGATGGAGGCGAGCTTTTTCGCCTCTGTGATGGCGCCCAGGGAGGCGTCGCTTTCCAACTGGGAAATCTGGTTGGTGCAGGCGGTGACCCGGAAGATCAGGTAGGACAGTGAGGTCAGCGCCACGATCAGCGCGGAGCCCAGCTTGGTTAGAAAGGGGCGCAGGGAGGCAATGATGGCCTCATCCCGGACATCGTGGAGGTATTCGTTGTATTCCACCGTGTTGATAATGGAGATCATCATAATCAGGTAGAAGCTGTACTGGCCGAAGTTGGCAAACATATTGAAGATGGTGATGGCCCAGAACCGGAGGGTGGTGGGAAGGGGCAGCAAGCCGGAGAGAATGGTCAGGCCGTACCCGGCGGCGGAAATCAGAATCATTTTTCCCATCAGAGCCTTGCGGGTGATCCTGCGGCTGATGGCGGGGTAGAAGATCATCAGTACCGCCGTAGCCAGCATGCCCACGGTGTTGAAAATGGAATAGAGGCCGCCGCTGTAGCCGAAGTCCAGGTAGATGTAGGTGGAAGCCAGCCCTCCCACGGCCAGACCGTTGCCGATCTGGTGGATCAGGAAGGCCAGGGCGATCCAGCGGAGCTGGTCGTTTCCGGTAATGGTGGCCCAGATGCGCTTGAAGCTGATGGGGGTTGCCGGCTGCTCCTTAGCCGCGGGGCGCTCCCGGACACCGAACACGGTGAAGCACATAAAGAGCGGCGAGAGGATGCTGATAATGATGGCGATGCGTCCATAGGCGGTCATTGCATTGCCGCCCAGGGCCATGGAGCCGGTGGTGAACATGGGAATCAGCATGGCAGCCAGCGTTCCGCCAATGCCCGCGAACAGGGTTGCCCGGCTGGTAAACTGGTTGCGGGCGTCCGCGTCAGAACTCAGCGCGGCCACCATGCCCCAGTAGGAGATGTCGTGCATGGTGTAGGCAATGGAGTGGAGGAAGTAAGCCAGACCGAAGAAGGCAATGAAGCTCCAGCCCTGAAGTGTTGTGTTGAAGGTGGCGATGACCACGGCGGAGGTGGACAGAATGCCGATGACCAGCCAGGGTTTGAATTTACCGAAGCGGGTGCGTGTGCGCTCGATGATGTTGCCCATCACCGGATCGTTGAGGGCGTCAAACACCCGGGCGGCCACCATGATAATGGTCACGGCGCTGAGTTGGGCGGCGGTCAGCTGGCGGGTGAAGAGCACATAGGTCAGCAGGAAGTTGGTAAACAGCGCGTAGGTCATGTCCCGGCCTACGGTACCCAGCGGGAACATCCACAGATTGATTCGGTTTCGCTTCTTTTCGTCCATGGGAAGAACCTCCGTTCCTTATGAATGGGTATATTCTACCATTTTTTCTGCGGCCTTGCAATCCTTTCCTGAGGGGTTTTCACGAAGAAACCATAAGCGAATCATGGGCAAGGTAAGTTGTTGTTTAGCGCACCAAATAAACGTTGTCATTGCGAGCCAGTGCGCACACTGGCGTGGCAATCCCCCGGTTAGAGGGAAAATGTACCGAAAAGTGCCCAGAAGAGTGGGAGTCGCTTCGATTTTTGGCGGTAATCGCTACCTGGTCCCTTTCAACCGGGGGATTGCCACACCAGCGTGCGCGCTGGTTTACAATGACAGAAAACTTCAGGAGTAAACTTGTAAACAACAATTTTCCGCTCTGCTTACGAAAACCAACAAACAAATGCGGGATAACAGAAAACCTCCCAAAACCACGGAAGCGGTTTTGGGAGGGAGGCTAATTCCTGGCGATTTTTTTCAGGGATACCAGCAGCAAAATGATGCCTGCACCGGTCAGGATATGCCCGATGCCCGCGATGCCGGAAATGGAGGCGGAAGCTCCGGAGGACAAGGTAAGCCCCAGCACCTGGGTTACGCCCCGCACCAGCAGCATGGTGGAGGTCAGCGGGACGCCAATGTTATAGACCCAGAGAAAGACCCGAAAGGGCTTGATCTTCGTCAGATCGTTGTGGGCCGCGAACAGGGCAATAACCATGAATACCAGCATCCCCAGCAAAAACAGGTGGGTATGTACCTTGCCCAGGGCTGTCACACCGGAGAAGCCCTGGAATTTGGTGAATTCCCGGTTGAACACCCCGCCGGCCATGGCGGCAATGGCATAGGTCATGGAGATATTCAGATATGTGCTTATCGGCTTTACTCAGCTGCTCGGTAAAATGTTGTTTAGCGGTCC
>JBJEYY010000087.1:0-2580 GCA_051887095.1 Faecousia sp.
ACCTGTCATTGCGAACCAGTCCGCAGACTGGTGTGGCAATCCCCCGGTTAGAGGAAAAATGTACCGAAAAATGCCCGGTAGGGTGGGAGATACTGCGATTTATGGCGGTCATCGTAAACCGGTTCCATTCAACTGGGGGATTGCCACGCCAGTGTGCGCACTGGCTCGCAATGACAGAAAACTTGAGGCGAAGCCGGCAAACACCAATTTGTCTGTTTGCGGAATATAGCCGATCTGCTGCAACGAAAATGCGAATCCCCCTTCCCTTTTCCTTCCAATTCGGTTATAATGTTCCCATCACATTCATCAGGAGCTGACCATGAGAATTCTCTACGACAGTAAGAATCCCCAGTTCAAGACGCCCTTCGGCACGCTGACGCCGGAGCAGGCCTGCACCATCACCATCCACATTCCCTCCACGGTTCACGCCTCCAGGGTGCAGCTGGAGCTGCTGCACCAGGACAACGCCCCCTACCGTCCCTTCGACCTGAGTTTCAAAATGAAGAAGGGCCCCTATGACATTTTCCAGGGAAGCTTCTGCCTCCCCTTCCCGGGCCTTTTCTTCTACTTCTTCCGGATTCACAACCGGGAGGGCTCCTTCCGGCTGTACAAGCAGGGGGACGACACCAATATGGAGGCCGGAGACCTGTGGCAGGTCAGCTGCGTCCCGGCGGACTTCACCACCCCGGACTGGGCCAAGGGCGCCACCATCTACCAGGTGTTTCCCGACCGGTTCCACGCCTCCGGGCGGCCGGACCTCAGCGGTAAGCTCCAGCCCTACGTCCTGCATCGCCACTGGCACGAGGAGGTCCACTGGCAGCCCACCCCCGAGGGTCTGGTGCTGAACAACGATTTCTACGGCGGCAATTTCCGGGGCATCACCGAGAAGCTGCCCTACCTTTCCGAGCTGGGGGTCACATTGCTGTACCTGAACCCCATCAGCAAGAGCTTTTCCTCCCACCGCTACGACACCGGCGACTACAAGACCCCGGACCCCATGCTGGGTACCGAGGCCGATTTTGCCGCCCTGTGCCGTGCGGCCCACGACAGAGGGATGCGGGTGATCCTGGACGGGGTCTACTCCCACACCGGCTCCAACAGCCTGTACTTCAACAAGGACGGAGCCTTCCCCGGCAAGGGTGCCTACCAGAGCGAAGAGTCCCCCTACCATAGCTGGTACACCTTCCACCACTGGCCGGACTGCTACAACTCCTGGTGGGGCTTTGACACCCTGCCCACGGTGAACAAGCTGGACCCGGCGTTTGTCAAATATATCATCACCGATGAAGACAGCGTCATTGCCCACTGGATTCGTCTGGGGGCCGACGGCTTCCGGCTGGATGTGGCGGACGAGCTGCCGGACGAATTCCTGAAGCTTCTGCGCAATCGCTTGAAGGAGCTGAAGCCCGACGCCCTGCTGCTGGGCGAGGTGTGGGAGGATGCCTCCAACAAGGTGGCCTACGGCTGCCGCCGGCGCTACTTCGTGGACGCGGAGCTGGACAGCGTCATGAACTATCCTTTCCGCACGGCGATCTTAAACTTTGTCCGGGGCCGGGACGCAGGCCAGGGGCTCAAGGACACGGTGCTGACCATCGCGGAGAATTACCCGCCCCAGGTGCTCCACTGCAACATGAACCTGCTGGGCACCCACGACACCCCCCGGATCCTCACCGCGCTGGTGGACGATTTTGAAGGTCCCCGGGAGGAGCAGGCCAAGCGGCACCTCAGCCGCAACCAGCTGGACGTGGCCCGGGAACGGCTGCTGATGGCGTCGTTTCTGCAGTACACCCTCCCCGGAAGCCCCAGCATCTACTACGGCGACGAGGCTCTGATGGAGGGCCACAAGGACCCCTTCAACCGCCGCACCTTCCCCTGGGGCCGGGAGGACCGGGAGCTGCAGAACCACTATAAGCGCCTGGGCCGCCTCCGCCGGGACCAGGAGGCCCTTCGCCTGGGGGACATTCACTTCTTCCAGGCCGGGGACCGGCACCTGGGCTTCACCCGCTCCTACGGCGGGCAAACCCTGAAAATCTACTGCAACCGCAGCGGCGACCCCTGGGAGATCCCCTCGGGGCAGCTGATCTTCGGCTGCAATCTGCAGACCGTGGCACCCGACTGGCTGACCCTGGGCCCCCGGGGCTTCTGCGTGGTGAAGGAGGCGTAAGCACATGGAGGACGAAAAATTCATCACCGGATACTGCCGCCAGCTGGACCAGCGCCGGGTAGTCACCGCCGTCACGGAGGACGGCTGCCTGACGGAGGTGGACTGCTGCTACCCCGACTGCGTCCACGCCCCCGCCTGCCCCATCGCCGCGGAGCTTCGTTCCCTGGAGGCCCCTCAGACCTAAGCCCAGGCAAAAACATTCAACACAGACAAATTGGTGTCTATAGGGATGCGTCCCAAATTACCTGTCATTGCGAACCAGTCCGCTTAAGTGGTGTGGCAATCCCCCGGTTGAACGGAACCAGGTAACGATTACCACCAAAAATCGCAACGTTTTCCCACTCTATAGAGCAATTTTCGATACATTTTCCCTCTAACCGGGGGATTGCCACGCCAGTGTGCGCACTGGCTCGCAA
>JBJEYY010000088.1:0-2578 GCA_051887095.1 Faecousia sp.
ACGCTGTCGCAGGTGTTGAAGTCGTCGTCCACCACCAGGGCCTTCAGCCCCTCCAGCTCCTTGATCCGCTCCACATTCCGGTGACCGGACTGGAGCCGCAGAGCCAGCCGGATCACAAATTCTGTGCCCTTGCCCTGTTCGGTGCGGACCTCGATGGTGCCGCCCATCATGTCGATGATGTTCTTGGAAATGGCCATGCCCAGGCCGGTGCCCTGGATCCGGCTGACGGTGGAGGAGCGCTCCCGCTCGAAGGGCTCAAAGATATGCTGAGCAAACTCCCGGCTCATGCCGATGCCGTTGTCCTTCACCCGGATCTCATAAAGACCCTTTCCCTCCGGAGCTTTGGGAAGCTGTGCCACCCGGACGGAAACCGTGCCCCCGGGGAGGGTGAACTTGATGGCGTTGGACAGAAGGTTTAAAAGCACCTGGTTCAGGCGGGTTTTGTCGCAGAAAACATCCTCGTTGGTCACATCCATGATGTCCATGTACAGTTCCAGCTGTTTGGCGTGGATCTGACCGCTGATAATGGTCTTGATATCGTGGAAGATGTCCGACAGGTTGGCCTCCTGCTCCTCCAGATTGATTTTGCCGCTTTCGATGCGGCTCATATCCAGGATGTCATTGATGAGCGACAGCAGATGGTTGCTGGAGGAGAGAATTTTGGACAGGTAATCCTTGACCTTCTCCTCGTTTTTCGCATTGGCAGCCGCCAGGGTGGCAAAGCCGATGATGGCGTTCATGGGGGTGCGGATATCGTGGGACATATTGCTCAGGAAGGTGCTCTTGGCCTGGTTGGCGCTGCGGGCGGCATTCACCGCGTCCGCCAGTTCCTGGTTGATCTTCCTGTCCTTCGTCCGGTCGGACAGCACCAGAATGTACTTTTTCTCACTCTGGATTTCCCGGCACAGGGCGGTGGCGTGGAACCAACGGGTCTCGCCGGTCCCCTGATGGATGTATTCCCGATCCCATTCCGCCTGCTCTCCCGGCTGGATACTCGGGAACTGATCCAGGATCAGACCCGCTCCCTTGTCCTTCACCAGCCGGTCTATCACCCGGATGTCCTTCCGGACCTCACTCTCCGGGATGCCCACCAGCTTTTCGATGTTGGGGCTGATGTAATCCACGTGGAGGGTATCCGCGTCCAGCATGGCAAAAATGTCGTCCACGTTTCCGGAGAGGGCGGAGAACAGCTCCTCCCGGCAGCGCAGCTCCGTATCCTTCTTCTTCAGATTCTCCTGGCTTCTCCAGATAACGTAGGCCAGAAGCGCGACACCCACACAGACGCAGATTCCGGCGGCCAGCAGCAGGGAGCTGAACTGCAGGTTGCTCATGCTGGCGTTGACCACATTAACGGGCACCATGCCCAGAACAATCCAGTCGTCAAAGCCTGCCGGTTCATAGACCAGGTAATAGTTCGTGCCGTCCAGGCTGAAGGTGGTAACCCCGGAGCGTCCCTGGCGGAAATCCTCCTTCAGCGCGGCAAGCGCTTCCGCGGACAGATCGGAATTGTTCGTCAGCATGGCCAGGAAGTTGTAGATTCCCCGGATCTTACCATCCGTCTTGTCCACGATTACCCGCCCGTCGGGGTGAATGACATAGCTGCTGGAGGTGTCATCGAAGGCGGAGATTCGCAGGGCATCTGCAAGATCGCTGTTGTTAAAGCTGATGGCAATGGCCTCGTATTGGAAGCCCCGATAGGTTCCCGGAACGCAGGGCACGGCAAAGACCATAATCTCCGGCTGGGCGGGGACTACGGAGCTGGCCACCACATCCTCCCGTCCCAGGATCAGATCCGCAAGGCCGCTCTTCAGATCCAGATAGCCGCTGTCCCCGTTCAGGGTCAGGTAATCGCCCTCCCGGGAGATGAAATAGAAATTTGTGAAGCCGCATTCCTGCTGGGCATTCTCCACAAAGCTTCGAATCAGGTCCTCGTCCCCGGTGTCCCGCAGGTAGGGCACCCACATCCGCATGGTGCTCCAGTTGCGTCCCACCAGGTTGTTCAGGGATTGGTTCGCCTGGCGGTAAATCTCAGTCAGATGGGCCGTGCTTTCCGTAAAAATGGTTTCGGATACGAAGAAGTAATACTGGACGCTGGCGGCCACCAGCGCGAAGGAGAGCACAATGGCGGCAAGAATCACAATCAGACGCTTTCGCATGAAGCGGCTCCCCCTTTCCGCAGAAAATAACAAAAGTATCATACCATCTCCGTGATGGTAAATCAAGGATTTTCCCCGAAATTTGGCGAATTTGTCAACAAACATGACGATGCGAAACGGATGAAACAGGGGCTTTTACGGAAACGGACCAGGGGATGGAACCTTTTTTGTAAACTATGATGACATTACCCGCTTTTTTGTCACGATATGTTTCAAATGCTCCCTGCCCCGAAAACACGCAAACGAGCAAATCCGAATGATAACACGAATGGACCCGGCGCACCAGCGCGATAAATTGTTGTTTACAGCACTAAAAAAGAACTGTCATTGCGAACCAGTCCGCAGACTGGTGTGGCAATCCCCTTACTTAGAGGGGAAATGTGCCGAAAAGCACCCGGAAAAACGGGGATTGTTGCGATTCT
>JBJEYY010000089.1:0-2569 GCA_051887095.1 Faecousia sp.
AACCGGGGGATTGCCACACCAGCGTGCGCGCTGGTTCGCAATGACAGAAAACTTGGAACGTATAATGTAAACAACAATTTTTCTGTTTGCCGAGGAAACGCGACACGCACCATCTTTATTCCTCCGGGGTGACAATCAGGCTGTCCGCCATGGTAAACACGTTTTCCGCCCCCCGGTAGGTACACCACTGGGGCATTTTCTCATGCCGTATGGCAGCAATCCGGAACACGCCGATGGGCCTGTGCACCTCAAACCGGACATCCATTTTTTCAATCTCCCGCTTTCCCGGGCCCTTGGGCAGCTCCCGGATTTCCAGCAGCTCCAGATGCTCCCGGTCCGGCCCCACGTACAGCTCCACACGCTGGGGATACACAATGCCGCTGCGGTGATGACTGAGAAACCCCATGGATATCGACCCGATCCGCTCCGGCACGTCAAGGGTGCAGGTCACGTCCAAATTCTGCAGGCTCCCCCGCCAGGCCCCGTCCAGATAATCAAGGCTCCCCCGCCGCTCCATCAGCAGGTCCCCTATTCCCTTTCCCCGGAATACCGGGCGCCGATCCAGAACGGTGGGGCTCTCCAAGGTCAGATTCTTCAGGGAAAACCGGTATTCTCCCCGGCTCACATCGCTCTGCCGTCCATCCGGAGTAAAGAGCCTGGCCAGGAGCACGCAGTCCCGCTCCAATGCCAGCGGCCCCGTATACACCGGGGAACGCTCATCCGGCACGCTTCCGTCTAAGGTATAGCGAATCTCTCCAGGCTCCCGGGCGGAAATCGCTGCCTCCCCCACGGTTCTCCAGGGAAACACGCTGTCCCCCGGCGTAAATTCCGGAGCCGGGGCAGGGATGGCCCCTTTGGGCGCATAAAATGTGTTGGGAATCCATTCGTCCGTCTTCTCAAGGTATTCCGGGCGGAAGAAATCCTGCACACCCTGCTTTTCTCCCAATTTCAGGAAGATTTCTCCCCCCTCCGGTTGGATTTCCATCCCATCCGCGCCCGAATGGAGGATCACGCCCCGGTCTACCGTAAAGGAATACCCGAAGCCCTCATGATTCATGAAAATCTGCCGCTCCCGCCGCTGGGCGAATACCGGCAGCGCATCCATTGTCAATCCGAAGGGCCCGCATATACGGATTCCCTCCGGCTCCATAGCAATCCGTACCCGTTCCTCCCCGGTGTCCAGCTCCGCCTGTGCGCCCAGATTTCCGAGGCTGCGGAACACAATCCTCCCCTCGGGCTCCCTTCCCCGGGCGTCCCGAAGCCGAATCCAGGGCCGCTTTCCCAACTGCTGCCATAGCTGGGGGTACAGCACCGGCAGGGCATCAAAATTGCTCTTGGTTCCCTTCATGGGCCCCTCCAGATACCGGGAGGGGTAGTGTTCGTCATAGAGGAACAGATCCCGGATGCGAAGGTGTCCCGCTTCCCCCAGCAGTCCCACCCGGTAATTGGCGCAGGCGTACCACTGGCAGGAAAGCCCCCGTTCCTCGTCCCAGTCCCGGCTTGCCTGGAAGCTCATGGGCGGTGAAATCCGGCAGCGCTCCCGGAACCACCGGGCGGTGTCCGCCATGGTTTCCACCCGGATTTTCCCTTCCGAACAGAGCCTTTTCAGCTCCTCCAGCTGAGGCGCAAGCCCCGGGCGGATGTTTTCCCATAGGAAATTGTTCTCCTGCCCCACCTGGGTATAACCCAGGCCAATGGCATCCTCCTCCGTCAGGCACCGGAAAAACCATCGAATCCACTTTACGTCCCGTCCCGTGAGCCAGGAGGGCTCCAGGGTGTACACCCCCGCCAGCCCCTCCCGGACTTCCGCCTCAAAATTGTAAATCGGGTCCGGCCCCAGCAGCCGGAACACCGGGGCGTGTATCTGATTTTCCGCATGCTGGGCCGGGATGTTTTCGTTATTCCGGCTGGGGTAATAGGCCCCATTGGGATAGCCTCCCCAAAGGGTGAAGCCATCCACCCCAATCTGATCCCGGCAGGTGGCAAAGCCCGCCACACCGTATTTCTCGGCGGCGTAGGCCATGGTCACGCTATCCAGCACCCAGGAGCCGATGCTCTTGGGATAAAAACCGAACACCGCGTAGAAATCCGCCATATACCCATCCACCAACAATCTGCGCTCGGCGGGAGTGTAGCCGATGGAATAGGCGCTGTTCACCCGGTCGTCATAGCACTCCGCCCGGGCGCTGTCCCGGAAGGCAACCCCGGAGTGCTCGCAAAGCTCCCGGGTGATCTCCCACCAGGCGCCGATTTCGTCCCCATCATCCAGCCACTCCCGCAAAAGCGCCTGATACCGTGGCTCCATCAGCGCGTCATACTTGAGGGCATAGGTCCCCGGAAGGCCGAACTGCTTCACCGTAATAATCTCCTGCCGGAGGGTTTCAAAATCATCCCAAATAAACCTGCTGGGCTCCGTATGGGACATCCGGATGAAATTGTAGATATTGACGCGGACAGTCTTCCGCTCCATAAAAATCCCGCCTTCACGTTGTTCGGAATAGCACGATAAATTGTTGTTTACACTACACGTTTCAAATTTCCTGTCATTGCGAACCAGCGCGCACGCTGG
>JBJEYY010000090.1:0-2544 GCA_051887095.1 Faecousia sp.
ACCGGGGGATTGCCACGCCACTTAAGCGCACTGGCTCGCAATGACAGCGTTTATTCGACAAACTCCCAATTTGTCGTCCTGCAAATGCAATCCGATAGCCTTAAATCTTGTATATTTTATCCCGCAGAGGTTCATTAACTGTCAATTATCAGTTCGGCGCAGTCGCTAGGGGGTTGAGGAATTTGGAGAAGGTAAAACACAAGGTGGGCTGGATTTTTGCCACGCTTCTGGGGAGCGCTCTGTTTTCGGCGGGGTTCGCTCTGTTCTTACAGCCCAATGAAATGAACTCCGGCGGCATTTCCGGCCTCGCCATGGTGATTGTGGAGCTGCTGGGCGTGGGCAGTGTGGGCGGCCTGACCATTCTCATTAACCTTCCGCTGTTTTTGCTGGGAGGCATGAAGATCGGGAAACGGTTCTTTCTGGGCTCCGCCCTGGGAACGGTGGTCAGCTCTGTGCTGATTGACCTTATCGCCGCTTTTCCCGCCCCGGAGGTGGAGCCGCTGATCGGCGCGCTCTACGGCGGGGTGGTCTGCGGATTGGGCCTGGGAATCGTGTTCGTATCCGGCACCTCCACCGGCGGCTCGGACATTCTGGTGCGGCTGCTGAAGCTGCGCTGGCGGAACGTGCCCATCGGTCAGATTTCCATGTGCTTTGATGCCGTTGTGGTGCTGCTGACGGGATTGGTATTCCGTGATGTGCGAAACGCTTTGTACAGCGGAGTGACGGTGTTCATCATCGGAAAGGTCATCGACGCGGTGGTGTACCGTTTCGACTACTCCAAGGTAGTGCTGATTATTTCCCCGGAGTACGAGGCCATTGCCCGGGCCATCGGGGAGAAACTGGATCGGGGGGCCACCTTCCTCCACGGGGAGGGCAGCTACAGCCACCGGGAGACCAAGGTGGTGCTGGCAGCCGTGAAAAAGCAGCAGCTCACCGAGCTGAAGGAGCTGGTGATGGAGCTGGACCCCACGGCGTTTCTCATCGTGCAGGAGGCCCACCAGGTTCTGGGGGACGGATTTGCCCGGTACTCCCGGGACGCCCTGTGAAAGGGGGACGCTATGAAATTCAAATTCACGGCGCTGCTGCTGCTGGCGGCGGCGCTGCTGCTCACCGGCTGCGGCTGGATGGACGGGGAATATGTCAGTGTGGTGCCCCACCAGGAGCCCGCCGCCAGCGGCCCCACCGGGTCCGTCAGCGCAGCCAGCTACCAGGAGCTGATCGACGTGCTGGAGAAGCTGGTTCTGGCAGGCTCTGAAAGCTGCGTCATCGATGTGGGCGAATTTCCCCAGAAGAATCTGGACAGCAGTATGCAGTCCGCAAGCCGCTATATTCGGGAGGTGTTCCCCATGGGCGCCTACGCGGTGGAGGACATCGACTATGAGCTGGGAGCCAACAGCGGACGGCCCGCCGTGGCCGTGGCCATCAGCTATCGCCGCAGCCGCACCGAAATCCAGCGAATCCGAAAGAAGGCGGATATGGACGGTCTGGCGGCCACGGTCCGCACGGCTCTGGACGACCACGCCTCCCGGGTGGCGGTGCTGGTGAGCCAGTACGCCGAAGCCGATTTTGACCAGCTGATTCAGGATTACGCCCGGGAGAATCCCCAGAAGGTCATGGAGGTGCCCCAGGTTTCCGAGGGAATCTACGGAAGCGGCGGCGCCCGGGTGGTGGAGCTGAGCTTTACTTACCAGAACAGCCGGGAGGCCCTGCGGCAGATGCAATCCCAGGTGAAGCCCGTATTCGAGGCCGCCGCCCTCTACGTCAGCGGCGAGGGATCCCAGCGCCAGAAGCTGTCCCAGCTGTACGGCTTTCTCATGGAGCGTTTCGATTACAAGCAGGAAACCTCCATTACCCCCGCCTACAGCCTGCTCTGCCATGGAGTGGGGGACAGCCGCGCCTTCGCGGAGGTCTACGCCGCCATGTGCCGCCGGGCGGGGCTGGAGAGCATGGTGGTAACCGGCACCAAGGCGGGAGAGCCCTGGACCTGGAATATTGTGCTGGACGGTGAGGGGTATTACCATGTGGACCTGCTCCGCTCCTCTGCCGAGGGCGGCTTCCGGGAGTACACCGACGCGGAGATGACGGGATATGTCTGGGACTACTCCACCTACCCCGCCTGCGGCGGCGTTCCCCAGCCGCCGGAACCGGCGCAGACCGACCCCACCGAGAGCACGGCGGAGCCGTAGGAGCTTGCAGGGAACTGGATTGGGCGGCAGGCGGATAATTTGGTGTTTGTAGGTGTTCGCTCAAAAAATCGCTGTCATTGCGAGCCAGTGCGCTTAAGTGGCGTGGCAATCCCCCGGATCTTCCGAAACGTCCGAAAAACGGGAAAATTATCTACGAAGCGTCCTGAAAAGTTGGGGGATTGCCACACCAGCGTGCGCGCTGGTTCGCAATGACAGTTCTTTTTTAGTGTGTCAGACAACAATTTATCGCACAGATGATTTTGACCAATGGGCATAAAAAAACAGCTTCCGAAAGGAAGCTGTTTTTTTATGGAGCGGGTGACGAGGCTCGAACTCGCTACCTCCACCTTGGCAAGGT
>JBJEYY010000091.1:0-2543 GCA_051887095.1 Faecousia sp.
CGCCAGTGTGCGCACTGGCTCGCAATGACAGCATATATTCGCCAAACACCAATTTGTCGTACTGCTGAGATGATCCGATAAGAAAAATTGTCAATTCAAAAACAAGGAGCGATGAAAACTATGGAAGAAAACGGAACCTACCGCTGGTCGGGGAACAATCCTCAGCCGAAGAAGAACGGGAACTTCAAGAAGGTATTCAAAAACGTGCTGCTGATTCTGTTGGCGGTGATTGTGGTGGCGGGGGCCTCCAGCTGCTTCTACACCGTGGATGACAAGCAGCAGGCCGTGGTCACCACCTTCGGCAAGGTGACCGATGTCACCGATGCCGGTGTCCACTTCCGGCTGCCCTTTGGCATCCAGCAGGTCCGCAAGGTGGATGTGAACGTCTACCAGAAGATCGAGCTGGGCTACAACTCCTCCGGCAGCGCCTACACCGTCAACGACAACGAAAGCTCCATGATCACCGGCGACTACAACATCGTCAACGTGGACTTCTTTGTCGAGTACAAGATTTCCGACCCGGTGCGCTACCTCTATTCCTCCGATAACCCGGAGCTGATTCTGCGCAACCTGATCCAGAGCCAGGTCCGCAACGTGGTGGGCTCCTCCACCGTGGACGCGGTGCTCACCGACGGCAAGGAAAACATCCAGCGCCAGGTCAAGGAGCTGGTGATGCAGATCCTCCAGGAGTACGACATCGGCCTGACCCTGGTGGATGTGAAGATTCAGGATGCCGAGCCCCCCACGCAGGAGGTCATCGAGGCCTTCAAGGCTGTGGAGACCGCCAAGCAGAAGGCCGAAACCGTGATTAACGACGCCAAGGCCTACCAGAACGCCCAGATCCCCCAGGCCGAGGCCCAGGCGGACCAGCTGATTCAGAACGCCGAATTCCTGCGCCAGAAGCGGATCAACGAAGGCGTGGAGCAGGTGGCCATGTTCACCGCCATGTATGAGGAGTACGCCCGCAATCCCCAGATTACCCGCTACAGAATGTACTACGAAGCCATCTCCCAGATCCTGCCCGGTGTGAAGCTGTATATTAACACCGGAAGCGGCGAGAATTCCGATCTGCAGATGCTGCTTCCCCTGGAACCCATGACCAACCTGACCGGAGGTGCCGAATAATATGAAAAAGTCCATTGTAATCGCTGTCACC
Source organism: Faecousia sp. (assembly GCA_051887095.1). Lineage (GTDB taxonomy): Bacteria > Bacillota > Clostridia > Oscillospirales > Oscillospiraceae > Faecousia. The sequence continues at coordinate 1,157 of JBJEYY010000091.1, forward strand.
CTGCTGCTGGCGCTGGTGGTGCTGTCCGCCTCCGTGTTCACCGTTCGGGAGAACGAGTACGCCTGCACCGTTCGTTTCAGCAAGATCATCGATACCACGTCCGAAGCGGGGCTCCACTTCAAGGTGCCCTTTGTGGACACGGTGAAGTATTTCTCCAAGGCCACCATGCTCTATGACATCCCCCCCAGCGAGGTACTGACCTCCGACAAGCAGAACATGACCGTGGACTGCTACATCCTCTGGAGCATTTCCGACCCCAAGCTGTTCTACCAGACCCTGGGCTCCACCGGCGTGGCGGAGCAGCGGCTGGACGCGCTGACCTACAACGAGCTGAAGACCGTCATGGGCACCCTGGCCCAGGCGGACATCATCAACATGGAGGACGGCGGCAAGCGCAATGACATCTACGCGGGCATCGCCTCGGACGTGGACGATCTGGCCAAGGTCTACGGCATCCATGTGGAGGACGTGAAGATCAAGCGCTTTGACCTGCCCGACAGCAACCTGCAGGCCGTGTATAACCGGATGATCTCCGAGCGGAACCAGATGGCCGAGAAGTACACCGCCGACGGCAACTACGAGGCCTCCATCATCCGCAACCAGGTGGACAAGCAGGTGAACATCCTGGTGTCCGACGCCAAGGCCGAGGCCGCCAAGCGGGAGGCCGACGGCGAGGCCGAGTATATGCGCCTTCTGGCCGAGGCCTTCAACACCCCGGACAAGCAGGACTTCTACGAGTTCACCCTGGCCCTGGATGCCCTGAAGGCCAGCCTCAACGGTGACGAGAAGACCATCATCCTCGACGGCAGCTCCCAGCTGGCCAAGATCCTGGCAGGCGTGGAATAAGCCATCGGCACATCCGGCGGAAAGCGAAATTGGTGTTTGGCGGCTTCGCCTTCAAGTTTTCTGTCATTGCGAGCCAGTGCGCACACTGGCGTGGCAATCCCCCGGTTGAAAGGAACCAGGTGACGATTACTACCGAAAATCGCGGCAACTCCCGCTCCCCTGGGTACTTTTCGATACATTTTCCCTCTAAGTAAGGGGATTGCCACACCACTTAAGCGGACTGGTTCGCAGTGACAGGTAATTTGCAACGCGCCCTTTCAAACAACAATTTGTCGGTTTTATCGACTAAATCGGATCGGTGCTTGCGCGAATCCCCCCCGGCTCTTAAAGAGGAGCCGGGGGGATTTTCCGTTCCCGAAGCCGGGCATTTTGGGGGAGAATTTAAAAAAAGTTTACAGATATTTAGGTTTCCGTTTAGGGTTCTCCTCTACAATGGAGGACATGCGTAATCACGCGGATTAGTCAGTAGAATAAATTGTTGTTTGTAGGTATCTATTCAGTAGGTTGCAGATGTAGATATGGAGGGACACCATCAAGTGCC
>JBJEYY010000092.1:0-2527 GCA_051887095.1 Faecousia sp.
CCACATCGTAAATTTTCTTCTTGTAGATGGGTCACATCTATTTACATCACAGAACAACAATTTGTCGTTCTCTTACAAATCCCTTGACAATTCCTTTTCTCCGCACTATAATAAATATACGCTTATTAATCTAAACTCTTGCTTAGGAGGTGCTCCATGACCCAGCGGGAAAGACAGATCCTCCAGCTCATTGAAGCCGACCCCATGATCTCCCAGCAGGCCATTGCCCAGGCCCTGGGCATCACCCGTTCCAGCGTGGCCGTCCACATCTCCAACCTGACCAAGAAGGGCTGCATCGCGGGCAAGGGCTACGTCCTGCGCACCGGAAGCTACGCCGTGGTGGTGGGCGGGGTCAATGTGGACATCTGCGGCCGCTCCTTCGGCCCCCTTGTGGAGGCGGATTCCAACCCCGGCAGGGTTTCCACCAGCCTGGGCGGTGTAGGGCGGAACATCGCCCACAATATGAGCCTCATGGGCCTGGATGTGCGGCTGCTCACCGCTTTCGGGGACGACCCCAACGGCCAGCGGGTCTCCGCCTCCTGTTCGGAGCTGGGCATTGATGCCAGCCATGCCCTGCGCCTTCCCGGAGCCGCCACCTCCACCTACCTGTACCTGACCGCTCCCGATGGGGAAATGGCCCTTGCAGTTTCCGATATGGAGGTCTGCCGCCGGATCACCCCGGAGTATCTGGCCGGGAACCTCCCCCTGCTGCAAAGCGCCCAGGTGGTGGTCGCAGATGCCAATATTCCCGAGGAATCCCTCCGTTACCTGGCGGAAAATTGCTCCGTCCCCCTTTTCGTGGACCCGGTGTCCACCGCAAAAGCAGAAAAGCTGCGTCCCATTCTCCCGCGCATCCACACCCTCAAGCCCAATGCCCTGGAGGCCTCAATTTTGTCCGGGGTAGAAATTCACAGCAACGCGGATGTGGAGCGTGCGGCTGACCGTTTGCTTGAGATGGGTGTCCACCGGCTGTTCATTTCTCTGGGTGCCCAGGGTGTCTACGCCGCCATGGGCAAGCAGCGTCTTCATCTTCCAAACCTTCCCGGTCACATGGTCAACACCACCGGCTGCGGCGATGCTTTCATGGCCGCCCTGGTCTGGGCGTACCTGGAAGGCATGGACCTGAGAGACACCGCCCTGTCCGGCCTCGCCGCCGCCTCCATCGCCATGGAGTCCCCCCAAACCATCAACCCCGCCATGTCCGCCGAAGCGCTCAAATCCCGTACACGTATATAAATTGTTGTTTGCCAAATATATGCTGTCATTGCGAGCCAGTGCGCACACTGGCGTGGCAATCCCCCGGATAGAGGGGAAATGTGTCGAAAAGCACCCGAGGAAATGGGGATTGTTATGGTTTTTGGTGGTAATCGCTACTTGGTTCCTTTCAACTGAGGGATTGCCACACCACTTAAGCGGACTGGTTCGCAATGACAGCGTTAATTTGACAAACAACTATTTTCCATTCCAGTCATTTCATCCATCAAAATATAAGGAGAATCTGTCATGAATCTGAACAAGTATCTTGATGTCAATCCCGAGGTTGCCCAGGCCATCCGGGAGGGCCGCCCGGTGGTGGCGCTGGAATCCACCATCATCTCCCACGGAATGCCCTATCCTCAGAATGTGGAAACCGCTCTGAATGTGGAGCGGATCATCCGGGAGAACGGCGCGGTTCCCGCCACCATCGCCATCATCGGCGGCCGCCTGAAGGCGGGCCTCACCGCTGAGCAGATTGAATACTTCGGCAAGAAGGGCCGGACCATTGCCAAGGCCTCCCGCCGGGATCTGGCGGTGCTCTGCGCCCGGGGTGAGGACGGAGCCACCACGGTAACCACCACCATGATCATCGCCCACATGGCGGGCATCAACATCTTCGCCACCGGCGGCATTGGCGGCGTGCATCGGGGCGCGGAGACCACCATGGACATCTCCGCTGACCTGGAGGAGCTGGGCCACACCCCCGTCATGGTCATCTGCGCCGGTGCCAAGTCCATCCTGGACCTGGGGCTGACTCTGGAGTACCTGGAGACCAAGGGCGTCCCCGTCATCGGCTACGGCACCGAGGAGCTGCCCGCCTTCTACACCCGCCAGTCCGGCTTCCGGGTGGACTATCGGATGGATAGCCCCGAGGAATTGGCAGCCGCCTTCAAGGCTCAGAACGAAATGGCCCTGGGGGGAGGCATGCTGGTGACCAACCCCATCCCTGAGGAATACGCCATGCCGCTTAGCACCATCAACGCCGCCATTGACCAGGCCATTGCCGAATGCAATGCCCAGGGCATCCATGGCAAGGAGACCACCCCCTTCCTGCTGGCCCGGGTCGCTGAGCTTACCGGCGGCGATTCCCTGGCCTCCAACATCCAGCTGGTCTACAACAACGCCAAGCTGGCCGCCCAGACCGCTGCCGCATACTGCAAACTGTAAAAGCAATGCTCCCTTCCGATAAAACGGAAGGGAGCCTGATTTTTTGTAAGATAAATTGTTGTTTAGCGCAACAAGAAATGCTGTCATTGCGAGCCAGTGCGCA
>JBJEYY010000093.1:0-2508 GCA_051887095.1 Faecousia sp.
GGGGATTGCCACGCCAGTGTGCGCACTGGCTCGCAATGACAGCGTCTTTTGTTACGATAAACAACAATTTACCTCTCAATATCCCTTCCACCCCATCCCCCAAGGAGGCGTTATGAAACAGAGTATTTTTGAAATCCTCACCAACTCCCCCCTGACTTCTTCCATATACAAAATGGTGCTCCGGGGCGACACCTCCGCCATCACCGCCCCGGGCCAGTTCGTCAATATTCGTCTGGAGGGCAAATTCCTCCGGCGGCCCATCTCCGTCTGCGACTATGACGCGGAAACCCTGACCTTGGTCTATAAGGTAGTGGGCAGCGGCACGGAGCAGATGGCCCGCATGGTGCCCGGCGAAAAGCTGGACATCCTGACGGGCCTTGGTAACGGCTATGATCTCACCCCCGCCGGGGAGTCCCCCGTGCTCATCGGCGGAGGCGTAGGCGTGCCTCCCCTGTACCACCTGGCAAAGCGGCTCCTGGCCCAGGGAAAAGCCGTCCATGTGATTCTGGGCTTCAACACAAAGGAGGAAATCTTCTTCGAGGAGGCGTTCAAGGCGCTGGGCTGCACCGTCACCGTGACCACCGTGGACGGAAGCTATGGTGTCAAGGGCTTTGTAACAAATGCCCTGCCGGAAAATTACACCTATTTTTACACCTGCGGCCCGGAGCCCATGCTGAAGGCCGTGTACCGCTCCACCTCTACCTCCGGCCAGATGAGTTTTGAGGAGCGGATGGGCTGCGGCTTCGGGGCCTGCATGGGCTGCTCCTGCAAGACCCTCACCGGCTTCAAGCGGATCTGCAAGGAAGGCCCCGTCATGCGAAAGGAGGAGATTGCATGGGCATGAATGTGAATCTGTGCGGGATTGAACTGGAGAACCCCGTAATCCCCGCCTCCGGCACCTTCGGCTACGGTTACGAGTTCGCGGAAATCTATGATATCAACGAGCTTGGCACCTTCTCCTTCAAGGGCACCACCCGGGAGCCCCGGTTTGGCAACCCCACCCCCCGGATCGCCGAGTGCCCCGGCGGCATGATCAACGCCGTGGGTTTGCAGAATCCCGGCGTGGAGAAGGTGATTTCCGAAGAGCTGCCCAAACTGAAAAAGGTCTTTCACAAGCCGGTCATGGCCAATGTCTCCGGCTTCTCCGTGGACGACTACGCCTACACCTGCGAAAAGCTGGACAAAGAGGACCAGGTGGGCTGGCTGGAGGTCAATGTCAGCTGCCCCAATGTCCACGGCGGCGGCATGAGCTTCGGAACGGAGCCCTGTGCCGCGGCAGAGGTCACCCGGGCCGTGAAGGCCGTGACCAAAAAACCCGTCATCATCAAGCTTTCCCCCAACGTGACGGACATCGTGTCCATCGCCAAGGCCTGCGAGGACGCGGGAGCCGACGGCATCAGCCTCATTAACACCATGCTGGGCATGCGCGTCAACCTGCGCACCAGAAAACCGGTCATCGCCAACACCATGGGCGGCTTCTCCGGCCCCGCCATCTTCCCCATCGCGGTGCGGATGGTCTACCAGGTGGCGAAAGCGGTGAAAATTCCCGTCATCGGCATGGGCGGCGTTTCCAGCGCAGAGGATGTGATTGAAATGATGCTCTCTGGAGCCACCGCCGTGGAGGTGGGAGCCGCCAATCTGGTAAACCCCTTTGCCAGCCGGGACATTGTCCGCTCCCTGCCGGAGGCCATGGAAAAGTACGGAATCAAAAATCTAAAAGATATCATCGGAGGTATTCAGGAATGGGAAAAGATGTAATTGTCGCGTGTGACTTCTCCTCCAAGGAAGCGGTGCTGAGCTTTCTGGACAAATTCACGGACTGCAAGCCCTTTGTGAAGATCGGCATGGAGCTCTACTACGCCGAGGGCCCGGAAATCGTCCGGGAAATCAAGGCCCGGGGGCATAAAATCTTCCTGGACCTGAAGCTTCACGACATCCCCAACACCGTGAAGAAGGCCATGTCCGTTCTTAGCAATCTGGACGTGGACATCACCAACCTCCACGCCGCGGGCACTACCGCTATGATGCAGGCCGCTCTCGAGGGTCTGACCCGGCCCGACGGCACCCGGCCGCTGCTGATCGCCGTGACCCAGCTGACCTCCACTGACCAGGAGGCCATGGAGCGGGACCTGATGATCCACGCCCCCATTGACGAGGTAGTCATGCACTACGCCGAAACCGCCCGGAACGCTGGTCTCGACGGCATCGTCTGCTCCCCCCTGGAGTCCGGCAAGGTTCACGACCGCTGCGGCAGAAACTTCCTCACCGTGACCCCCGGCGTCCGCTTTGCCGACGGAGACGTGGGCGACCAGAAGAGAGTCATGACCCCCGCCGCCGCCAAGGCCATCGGCTCCGACTACATCGTGGTAGGCCGCCCCATCACCGCAGCCGCCGACCCCGTCGCCGCATACAAGCGCTGCGTTGCCGAGTTCTGCGACTGAGTCCCGGTACGATAAATTGTTGTTTACACGTGCGCACCCGAAAAAAGCTGTCATTGCGAGCCAGTTC
>JBJEYY010000094.1:0-13564 GCA_051887095.1 Faecousia sp.
AGTCCCTGCAGGACAAGACCATCTTCTCCCTGGACATGGGCGCGCTGATCGCCGGCGCAAAGTACCGGGGCGAGTTTGAGGAGCGGCTGAAAGCTGTGCTCAACGAGGTGAAGGAGTCCCAGGGCCGGATCATCCTGTTCATCGATGAGCTGCACACAATTGTGGGAGCGGGGAAAACCGAGGGCAGCATGGACGCGGGCAACCTCTTAAAGCCGATGCTGGCCCGGGGCGAGCTGCACTGCATCGGGGCAACCACCCTGGACGAATACCGCCAGTATATCGAGAAGGACGCGGCCCTGGAGCGCCGGTTCCAGCCGGTACAGGTGGATGAGCCCACGGTGGAGGACACCATCGCCATTCTGCGTGGCCTGAAGGAGCGCTACGAGGTGTTCCACGGTGTGAAAATCGCGGACAGCGCCCTGATTTCCGCCGCCACCCTCTCCAACAGGTATATCACTGACCGCTTTCTCCCGGACAAGGCCATCGACCTGGTGGACGAGGCCTGCGCCCAGATCCGCACGGAGATGGACTCCATGCCCACGGAGCTGGACGCGGTGTCCCGGAAGATCACCCAGATGGAGATTCAGGAGGCCGCCCTGAAGAAGGAGGAGGACCCCCTGTCCCAGGGCCGTCTGGCAGAGCTGCAGAAGGAGCTGGCGGAGGAGCGGGACCGCTTCAACGCCATGAAGGCCCAGTGGGAGAATGAGAAGAACGCCATCGGCCGGGTGCAGCAGCTGCGGGAGCAGATCGAGGACCTGAACCGCCAGATCGAGGCCGCGGAGCGGAATTATGATCTGGAAAAGGCCGCGGAGCTGAAATACGGTAAGCTCCCCCAGGCTCAGAAGCAGCTGGAAGAGGAGGAGCGCCGTGCCCAGGGCAATAAGGAGGGCAACATCCTCCGGGACCGGGTGACGGAGGAGGAAATCGCCAAGATCGTGGAGCGCTGGACCGGAATTCCCGTGTCCCGGCTGGTCCAGGGGGAGCGGGAGAAGCTGCTGAACCTGGCCGACACCCTCCACAAGCGGGTGGTGGCCCAGGACGAGGCTGTCCAGGCCGTTACGGAAGCCATCCAGCGCAGCCGGGCGGGGATTCAGGACCCCGGACGGCCCATCGGCTCCTTCCTGTTCCTGGGTCCCACCGGCGTGGGCAAGACGGAGCTGGCAAAGACCTTGGCCCAGGCCCTCTTTGACGACGAGAACAATCTGGTGCGGATCGATATGTCCGAGTACATGGAGAAATTCTCCGTGTCCCGCTTAATCGGAGCGCCTCCCGGATATGTGGGCTATGAGGAGGGCGGCCAGCTGACGGAGGCCGTCCGCCGGAAGCCCTACAGTGTGGTGCTGTTTGACGAGGTGGAGAAGGCCCATCCCGACGTGTTCAATGTGCTGCTGCAGGTGTTGGATGACGGGCGGATTACCGATTCCCAGGGCAGAACCGTGGATTTCAAGAACACCATTCTGATCCTGACCTCCAACCTGGGCTCCGAGTATCTGCTAAGCGGCATCAACCCCGACGGAAGCCTGGAGGACAGCGCCCGGGAGCAGGTAGAGGCGCTGCTGCGGCGGTCCTTCCGTCCGGAGTTCCTGAACCGGTTGGACGAGATCGTGTTCTACAAGCCTTTGACCCGCGAAAACGTGACCAAGATCATCGACCTGCAAATCGACAAGCTGAATGGGCGTTTGGAAGAGCAGCAGATCCGGCTGGAGCTGACCCAGGCGGCCAAGGACGCCATTGTGGACGCTTCCTACGATCCCCAGTACGGCGCCCGGCCCCTGCGGCGGTATGTCCAGCACACCGTGGAAACCATGCTGAGCAAGCGGATTCTGCGGGGGGACATTAACCCCGGCCAGACCGTTCTTGTGGATGCTGAAAACGGCGAGCTGACCATGCGGTAATATTTCAAAAAGGACGGAGGGAAACCTCCGTCCTTGTGTGTCCGCGGATATTTCACGCGGGGAAGAAAGTGGACGATCAATTGTTGTTTAGCGTAATAAAAAATGCTGTCATTGCGAGCCAGTGCGCACACTGGCGTGGCAATCCCCCGGTTAGAGGGGAAATGTACCGAAAAGTGCCCGGAAGAGTGAAAGTCATCGCAATTTTTGGTGGTAATCGTTACCTAGTCACGTTCAACCGGGGGATTGCCACACCAGTCTGCGGACTGGTTCGCAATGACAGGAAACTTGGAACGTGTATTGTAAACAACAATTTATCGCTCTGAAATGGCTTGTGTACAGGAATGGAGAAAAGCACCGCCCCCTCGGATTCGAGGGGGCGGTGTTGGGGTAATTTAGAGCATGGCCAGAATCTGGGCCTTGGGGCGGGCGCCGACGGACTGGTTAACGATTTCTCCGTTCTTCATCACCACCAGGGTGGGGATGCTCATGACCCGGAATTGGGAAGCCAGCTCGGACTGCTCGTCCACATTGACTTTGCCCACCTTAATGTCGGAGCGCTCCTCGGCGATTTCGTCCACGATGGGAGAAACCATCCGGCAGGGGCCGCACCAGCTGGCCCAGAAGTCCAGCAGCACGGGCTTATCGGAGGAAAGGACCTCCTGCTCAAAATTATCCTTTGTAATTGTAATGACTGACATGGTATTGTCCTCCTTTGCTTGAAATGTGTCCTTAGTATAACCGGTTTTAACCATGGGGTCCGTGACAATGTTACACAAATCTGCCGCAGCGATTGGAAATACGTGGCAGAGCGACAAATTGTTGTTTAGCGGCTTTGCCTTCAAGTTTCCTGTCATTGCGAGCCAGTGCGCACACTGGCGTGGCAATCCCCCGGTTAGAGGTGAAATGTACGAAAAACGGACGAACGCCCTAACAAACCGTCCTGAATTGTTGGGGGATTGCCACACCAGCGTGCGCGCTGGTTCGCAATGACAGTTTCTTTTTTAGTGCTATAAACACCCATTTATCGGATTGTTATTTGGCCAGGTACTTGCCGCCTTTGGACTTGGGGGCGGGGAGATGGTCGTAGATTTTGCGGACGATGAAGGTGCCCAGGAACGCGAAGCCGATGCCCGCGAAGAAGGAGAAGATCACGTCGGTGGGGTAGTGGACGTACAGGTACAGCCGGGAGAAGGTCACCAGCACGGCAAGAATCACCGCCGGGATGCCCATGCGCTTGTCATGGATCAGCAGCACCGTGGAGGCCTCGAAGGAGGCGATGGTGTGGCCCGAGGGGAAGGAGAAGTCGTGCTGGGCGGCGATCAGCAGCTGGATTTCCTTGCCGAACTCCGCAAGCTGAAAGTCATAGGGCCGGGGACGGTGCACCAGGGGCTTCAGGGTGACGTTGCACACCAGAACGCCCAGAATCAGGGCCACGCCCATGGACCAGCCGACTTTGCGGTACTTGGGGATGAACAGCAGCACCACGGCCCAGGCAATCCAGAAGATGCCGCCCTCGCCAAACAGGGTGATGATGGGCATGATGAAGTCCAGAAACCCGCACTGCAGGTGCGCCTGGATCCATTCCAGAATGGGAAGGTCAAAATTGACCGCGAAGAAAGTCATAATCGCTTCCATGATTTGGCTCCTTTCGGTGATGCGAATGTGGGGCTGATTCGGCTGGCGGATAAATTGGTTTTTGCCGCACCGAAAAACGCTGTCATTGCGAACCAGCGCGCACGCTGGTGTGGTGACCGAAGGGATTGCCTGTGGTGCAATCCCCCAAGGATTTAGGGCCGTTTTCGTTCCGTTTCCCCTTTTTACCGGGGGATTCCCACGCCAGTGTGCGCACTGGCTCGGAATGACAGGAGATTTGGGACGCACACTTACAAATACCAATTTGTCTGCCTGCCGGGTGGCTCTGTGGGGTTAGATATCCTCAAACAGGGCGTAGAGGGTCATGGGCTCCAGGGTGCTGCCGGCGGGCAGGGTCACGTTGCCGCTTTCGTCGGGGACGAACATGATGATGAGAGTCTTGACACCCTTCTCGTCATAGCTCTCCCGGACCCAGCCGGCAAATTTCTTGCCCTCGGGGGCGGAAATGATGGGTGTGGTAAGGGAGGTAGCATCGTTGGCTACAAAGCCGGTGGTAAGGACCTCATCGTCGTTCATAAAGGTCAGGCGCACCTCGCCCACGGGCTTGGTTACGTCCTCATTGGTCATGTCGTAGGCAATCCAGGAGCTGCCCTGCTTCTTGAAGAACAGCGTGGTATCCACGGGGTACTGCTTGAGGGAACCGTCTGTCCGGGTCACGTCCAGATTCATGCTCACCCGAACGGAGAACAGCTCGTCCGTATACCGGCAGTAGGAGCTGACCTTCTCGTCGGAGAACTGGGCGCCGTTGTTCTTCTGGGTCCACCAGACCTCGCTCTTGACGATGGTATTGTAGGTGGCAGACTTGGAGTCGAAATACTTGGCCACATCCCGGGCGCTGGCCTTCTCAATCATGAACAGGGCGTAGGTCTTTACCGCGTTGAGGGCCACATTCTTCTCGTCCTCGCCGATGGTGTTGGCAACGGTCTGTTCGGTGAAGGTGCCGGTTTCGGGATCGTAGCTCACATCCATTTCGTTTCCGGCATCATCCTTCACGGTGACCGCGGGCACGGCCATCAGGCCCGTGATCTCCTGGACACAGGTGCGGATGCCGGTGGTGCCCATGGGCAGGTATTTCTCGGCAATGGTGGTGGCGGTCTGGATGGTGAAGCTGTCGTCCAGGGCCACGCCGTTGACATAGGCGGTGTGGCCGTCCATCTTCTCAATCCGGAAACTCTCCCGCCGCTGGAAGAACAGTTCAATATCCCCCAGCTGCCAGTTGGGAATGTCGGTGATCTTTTCGCCCTCGCCCTCCAGGGTGAAGGTGGCCACCTTTTCATCGCCCAGCTTGACGATGTACTTCTTGTTGCCGGAGAGGCCCGCGGAGGTTTCCATATAGCTCATTTCCTTGCCCTGGGATTTCTCCTCCATATAGGACACAAACTGATCCCGGCCCTCGTATGCGGTGTCCTGAATTCCGGCGGCGTCATACAGCGCGGCCCAGTCGGGGTCCCGGAACAGGGCGTCGAAAACCTCCTGGCACTTGGTGGTGGGTTGGGCGGCTTCGAAGTCCGTCAGCCAGCCCCGGAGCCAGTTGAGCCCCACATAGGTGGCCACGAAGAACAGGAAGATGAACAGGAAATACAGCGTGTAGAAGATCACGCCGCCCAGCCGGGGACCCCTGCGCCGGGGCTCCTCCTGGGGCACGGCAGGAACGCCAGGCTGGGAGGCGCGCCGCTGGGCCTTGGTGGGGGCTTCGGCGGGGACAGGATTCCGGTTGGGACGCTGGGACTGGGCAGGGACGGGATCCCGGTTGGGCTTGGGACGTTTCGCGATGATGTCCTGCTCAGCAGCGGGACGGGGGGCGGGAGTGCTGCTCCGCTGGGCAATGATCTCATAAATATCGGAGTTTCCGCCCTTGTTTTTGGAGTCAAATTTACCCTGATACATGCTTATCCCTCCTTCCCGGGACGAACCATCCAGAAATTCGGCATTTTTCTGGGCTCGGCCTGAATGACGGAATAGGTGTTCATCATCCGCACCTGACCGGCCTCGCCGTAGCGGCCGTAGGTATCCCGGTAGAGCATGACGGAGGAGGAGCCGCCGTCCATGTTGCAGGCGTTGACCGCGCCGTATTCCAGCATGATGTCGATGATGTCGGCATAGGTGCCGCCGATGGAACCGGCCTGACGGCCGTCAATGCACAGGAAAATCACCGCGCCGTCGGAGCGCTGGCCCAGAGCGGTCCGGGGGTTGAAGCCGGAGGCGGAGTTGTAGGCCTCCATGCTCACCTCGCCGTTCATAATCAGCACCGGGCCGAAGCAGCAGCCGTCCCGGATGTTCAGCTCCATGGCCTTGTCCGCGGTCATGGTCTTGGCAACCACCATGATGTTGTCCTGGTTGAAGCCCACGAAGCCCTCCTCCGGGGCTTTGCCGGAGTTCCAGCGGACCTTGCCGTCGGCGATAACCAGACCCTCGGGGGTGCTGCCCACCTCGGGACCGGCGGTGCCGTTGTCGAAGAAGGCACCGGCATTCACCGCGGCAATGGCGCCCTCGGTCTCAATGACCTCGGTGATCCGCTTGCCCGGAACGTTCCGGGAGAAATTGCCGCTGGTGGAGGTGGCCATGTACACCTGGGAGGGGTCCCGGATAATCATAATGTGGGCGTTGTAGGTCTTGCCCTGGATGTCCTCTATGTAGATGCCGTCGGGGTAATCCGCCCATTCGTCGCTGTTACCGCTGAGGGAGCCGGTCTGGATCACCACCTGGGAGGTGTCCGTCACCTCGTCAGGAAGCTCCGCGTCCACGTTCTTGCGGATCTCGGCCACGGTTTCGTCGTCCAGGAACAGCCCGGGCACCCATTTGGTGGCGCTGGCTTCGGTTAAGGACATGGTCAGAATCTTCCGGGCGGCGGGGGAGGGGCCGTTGAACACCAGGTTCATCACCAGACACAGCGCCGCCACGGCCAGGATAATCACCGTGAACACCAGCAGGAAAAACCTGCGGATGATCCGGCCCAGCAGGCCGCTTTTCTTCTTTTTCTTCGGCATGGGAGCGGGGGCGCTCTGCCGGGGCTCCTGGAAGCGGGGGCCGCCGCGTTTTGTTTCGTTCATAGCAGATACCTCTTACTTGGATTTTTGCGGTGCGAAGACCCAGCGCTGCTGGATCGTAAAGCTGACGACGAAGAGCACGGTCATCACCAGAATGTGGATCAGAGTCCTCAGGCCCGCCTGGGTTTCGGCGATGCCGAACAGGGAGTAGATCCCCTGGTTTAGCAGCCACTGCACCAGAAGCTGCGGGATGGCCAGGGCATAGTAGCGGAGCATGGAGGCCCCAGTGCTGACGCGCGCCTTGAACACCAGCTTCTTGTTCATAAAGAAGTTCAGCAGGGAGGAAACCACCCGGGCTCCTACGGTGGACACGGCGCTGAGGGCCGGGTCCATCAGCAGGTTCCCCAGGAGCCTGGACAGCAGGTACACCATGCCGGAATCCGCCACGAAGCTCACCAGGGAGCTGGCGGTGTAGCGGAAGAAATGGGCCAGAATCAGCTTGTAGATCCGCCAGGAGTCGGCAATCACCCGGAAATGGGAGCTCTTGTTCTCCTCGATGTACACGGTGCGGATCTTTACCTCGTCAAAGGGGATGCCGTTATTTTTGAAGGCCAGCAGCATATTGGTCTCGTACTCGAACCGGTCGCCGTACACCTCATTCAGGGTGGGCAGGTACTTCCTTGGAATGGCTCGCAGACCCGTCTGGGTGTCGGAAATGGTCATGCCGCAGAAAATCTTGAACACCAGGGAGGTGGTGTGGTTGCCGAACCGGCTCCGGGGGGGTACATCCGGCAGCGTAAAGTCCCGGCAGCCCAGTACCACATGGTTTGACGCCAGCATGGCCTCGGTACATGCCCGGGTGTCCGCCGGGTGGTGCTGGTTGTCCCCATCCACGGTGACCACGCCCAGGGAGTCCGGGCGGTTCGCCAGCACGTAGGTAAAGGCGGTTTTCAGCGCCGCGCCCTTGCCCCGGTTGACCTCATGGGTGAGTAGGTGGACTTCGGGGTGCAGCCGGACCGCATCCTCGAAATAAGGAAGGTTCTCCGGTTTGCTGCCGTCGTTGACCAGGACGATGTCGGAAAAGCCGTATTCCAGCAGACCGTCAATGACGGCGGTGAGCTTCTCGTCCGGGTCCAGGGAGGGCAGAACAACAGATACATTGGATAGATCACTCATAATGCTTCCTCGATTGCTCCTTAGGGTATTGTTTCTCATAGTAACGTCACTATACTATATCACAGATTGGGGGATTTGCATAGCATTTTCCGCAAATTTTAAGAATTGTGTCGAGGAAAGATTTGGGAAAGTCCCCTCCGCTTGACAGTGGGGAGGTGGTGTGGTAGATTTAGGTTGGAAGAAAGAGAAATTGTTGTTTAGTGAATAAACGCTGTCATTGCGAGCCAGTGCGCACACTGGCGTGGCAACCCCCCGGTTAGAGGGGAAATGTACCGAAAAGCACTCTGAAGAGTGGGAGATGTTGCGATTTTTTGCAGTAATCGTTACTTGGTTCCTTTCAACCGGGGGATTGCCACACCAGTCTGCGGACTGGTTCGCAATGACAGAAAACTTGGAACGTGTAGTGTAAACAACAATTTATCTTTTTAATGCCCCCTGTTGGGGGAAGGATAGGGGTGTACTGCAATGAAGAAAACGGGAAAGGGAAGCCGGTTTTGGCTGGCGCTGGTGATCTTCAGCCTCACGGGCCAGGTGGCCTGGGTGGTGGAGAATATGTATTTCAATGTATTCGTGTACAGGATGTTCCACGCCAGCGCCGGGGCCATTTCCCTGATGGTAGGGGCCTCCGCCGCGGCGGCCACGGTGACGACCCTGCTCATTGGGGCCCTGTCCGACCGGATCGGCAAGCGGAAGCTCTTTATCTGTGGGGGGTACATCCTCTGGGGCGTGACCATCTGGAGCTTTTCTTTGATTCGAACGGATGTCATCGGCAGGCTCTTTCCGGCGGCGGTGAGTGCGGCCTCGGTGGGGGTCAGTCTTGTGATCATCATGGACTGCGTCATGACCTTCTTTGGCTCCTCCGCCAACGACGCCTGCTTCAACGCCTGGCTGACGGACATGACCGCGGGGGGCGGCAGGGGCGCCGCCGAGGGGGTCAACTCCATGATGCCGCTGCTGGCGGTGCTGGTGGTGTTCGGGGGCTTTATGGGCTTTGACCTGGACAAAAGCGAAAGCTGGAACAGCATTTTTACCATCATCGGTCTCACGGTGACGGTGATCGGCATCGCGGGGCTCTTCCTGCTGGAGGAGCCGGACCTGGGACAGCGGGAGCGGCAGAACTACTTCGCCAACATCCTCTACGGCTTCCGGCCCCGGGCGGTAAAGGAGAATCCGGTGCTGTACCGGACGCTGCTTGCGGTGGCGGCCTTCAACATCTCCATTCAGGTGTTCATGCCCTACCTGATCCTCTACTACACCGTGTCGCTGCAAATGGACAACTACGTGCTGATTATGGCCCCGGCCATTGTTCTCGCGGCGGTGTTTACTGCCTTTTATGGCCGGGTGTATGACCGGGTGGGCTTCCGGCGGGCGGTGATCGCCCCCATGGTGCTGCTGATGGCGGGGTACCTGGTGCTCTATTTCTGCCGGGGCACCCTGACGGTATTCATTGGGTCGCTCATGATGATGTGCGGCAACCTGGGCGGCGGGGCCATGCTGGGGGCCATGGTGCGCGACCGCACGCCCCAGGACCGCACCGGCATGTTCCAGGGCCTGCGCATCTGCGCCCAGGTGCTGATTCCCGGCATTGTTGGCCCCTCCATCGGGGCCTGGGTGCTGCGAAACGCCGCCACCATCGTCAACGATGACGGAACATCCTCCTTTATCCCAAACGCCAATATTTTCCTGGCGGCCTTTGGAGCGGCGATTTTCCTGTGGCTGGCTCTGATTCCGCTGCTGCGGAGAAAGGAGTGATCGTATGGAAAAGCTGACGACACCCCGGGGGGAGGCCCTGACCGGCACCCCCTGGACGGCCTACCCCCGGCCCCAGATGCGCCGCGCTTCCTGGTGGAACCTCAACGGGGAGTGGGAATTCGGGGAAAACTTTGACCGGGTAATTCGGGTGCCCTTCTGCCCGGAAGCGCCTCTCTCCGGCATCGGGGAGCATTTTCCCGAGGGGAGCGAACTGCGCTATCGGAAAAGGGTGACGCTGCCCCCCGGAGAGGGGAGGCTGCTGCTGCACTTCGGCGGGGCGGATCAGCAGGCACAGGTGTACGTAAACGGCAAGTTGGCCGGGGAGCACGAGGGGGGCTATGAGGTCTTTACCCTGGATGTGACGGATGTCTGGCGGGAGGGGGAGAACGAGATTACCGTTCTCTGCCGGGATGACCTCCGGGATCGGAGCTTCCCCTACGGCAAGCAGACCATGACACGGGGCGGCATGTGGTACACCCCGGTGTCCGGTATCTGGCAGACCGTGTGGATGGAGCGGGTGCCGGAGACCTTCATCCGGAAGCTTCGGATCGTGAACCGGGGAGCCTCGGTCACCATCGACACGGGGCTTTCCCTTCCCGGAACCGTCACTGTGGCGGGGCTGGGGGAATTCCCCCTGGAGGATGGAAAAGTCACCATTCAGCCGGAGAATCCCCATTTCTGGAGCCCGGAGGACCCCTGGCTGTACGAATTCACCGTGGAAGCCGGGGAGGACCGGGTGGAGAGCTACTTCGCCCTGCGGACCCTGGAGGTGAAAACCGTGGGGGGATACCCTCGGCTGTGCCTGAACGGGAAGCCCTATTTCTTCCACGGACTGCTGGATCAGGGCTACTGGCCCGACGGGCTGCTGACCCCGGCGGCGCCGGAGTGTTACGCCGACGACATTCTCGCCATGAAGCGCCTGGGCTTCAACACCCTGCGCAAGCACATCAAGGTGGAGCCGGAGGAATTCTACTACCAGTGCGACAAGTTGGGGATGGTGGTGTTCCAGGACATGGTGAACAACGGCCCCTACCGCTTTTTCCGGGACACGGCGCTGCCCACGCTGGGGGTGCAGAAGCTGCCGGACGGAGGGATAAACCGGGACGGGAAAACCCGCCAGATGTTCGTTCAGAGCATGGAGCGGACGGTTGAGCAGTTGGGGAACCACCCCTGCATTCTCTACTGGACGATTTTCAACGAGGGTTGGGGCCAGTTCCGGGCCGATGAGGCCTACGAAAAACTGAAGGCTCTGGACGACACCCGCTGGATTGATACCACCTCCGGCTGGTTCCGGAGGAACAAATCCGACGTGGACAGTCGCCATGTGTATTTCCGGAAGGTGAAACTTCGGGGGGACGGGAAGAAGCCCCTGGTGCTCTCCGAGTTCGGCGGCAAAACCTGGCGGGCGGAGGGACATGTGTTTAACCCGGACAAGACCTACGGCTACGGGGCCTGCCCGGATCAGGAGGCTCTGGGGCAGGCGGTGGAGGCCCTTTACCGGGAGGAGATTCTCCCCTGTGTGAAACAGGGCCTCTGCGCCGCCATTTACACCCAGGTCAGCGATGTGGAGGACGAGATCAACGGCCTGCTGACCTATGACCGGAAGCTGGAGAAGTTGACGCCGGAGCGGATGCTGCCCCTGGCCCGGGCGCTTCGGCAGGCAATGGAGGAAGAAGCATGAGGGAAAAATGCAGACGCTGGCTGTTTCCGGGGTTTACCCTGGTGTTCTCCGTGGCGGTGGCCCTGTTCTGGGTGGCCCTGCGGGTCAACTACAGCGGCATTTCCAAATTCCTGGGGGCGGACACCAACCAGAGCTTTCTCATTATGAATCTGCCGCTGATGGTCTGCGCCGCTGCCTGGGTGGGCGTGGGGCTGGCCCTCGCGGGGCTGGCCCATTGGCCCCGGAGGAAGTGGCACGCGGTCAGCGCCCTGGTCATGGAAATCGTCCTGGCCCTGGGGGCGCTGGTGGTGATCTATTTTGGCGCCAAGGACTATCTGCGGTTCATTCTGGTACATTACTACAAGTCCCTGGCAGTGGCCGGGTGCATCGGGCTTTTCGCCCTGGCGCTGTACTTCCCGGTGCGGGGCAGGGCCCGGCTGGGGAAAGGGCTTCTGATGGCCGCCGTGATTTTTGGGGCTGTGGTGCTGGGCTACGGGCTGCGGCGGTGTGATTTCTCCTGCGGGCCAGTGGTGTATGCCGTAGAGGATCAGTATCAGATCGTGTTCTCCACCTCGGACAATGCCGTGGCCTGGGTGGAGATCGGCGGGGAGCGGTACTATGACCTCTACGCCGGGTCCATGCGCTCGGCGGACCGGGTGCACAAGGTGGAGGTGCCCCAGAAAACGCTGGATTCCGCTCGGGGCTACACCATCTGCGCCCAGCAGATGATTTACCGGGGGCCCTTCGGCGGGTACAAGGGGGAGACCATCTTCCAAAGCTTCGATTTCCGGGGGGTGGATGCCTCCGATGGCCTTAAGTACTATGCCATCAGCGATGTCCACGAGGCGGTGGGGGCTGCTGCCGCCGCTGCTTCCGGCGAGGATGCGGATTTTATCGTGCTCATCGGGGATATGGTCTCCATGGTGGAGACGGAGGCGGATGCCCAGCTGGCGGGTGACCTGGCCTATTCCATTACAGGCGGAGAAATCCCCGTGATCTATGCCCGGGGCAACCACGAGATTAAGGGCGAACAGGCGGAAAACCTCTACAAATACGTGGGAAGCCGCAACCAGGGCTTTTCCTGCTGGGTGACCCTGGGGGATCAGGTGTTCGGCGTGGTACTGGACATGGGCGAGGATCACGAGGATGACTGGTGGGAGTATTACGGCACCGCCCAGTTTGACCTCTATCGGGCTCAGCAGACCCGGATGCTGGAGGAGCTGCTGGAACAGGGGGACTATGCCCGGTTTGACTACCGGATGGCCATCTGCCATATCCCCATTGTCCATGTGAACAAGCATGGGTATTTCGAGGAGACAAAGCTTACCTGGACAAAGCTGCTGAATAAGATGGGGACGGATATCAGCCTCAGCGGTCACGAGCATGAGCTGTGGCCCCTGCTTCCGGGGCAGTATGTCCCCGGGCAGACCCTTACCTACTCCTTTGATTACATCGGCGACTCCGGGAAAATCGAGGGAGGCTATTTGACGGATTTCGCCTTCCCCAGCTTCCTGGTGGGACGGAGGAGCCTGCAGCAGCAGGGGGGCACCCAGAGCAGCGGGGACAGCCAATACACCTGCCTGCTCGTGGAGGCGGATCTGACCGGGGGCACCCAGGAAGTACGTTATGTTAACTCAAAAGGGGAGACCCTCACCGTAGTGGACCCCTTCGAAGGCCGCATCGGCCGGTACGAAACCATCGTGACGGAGCTGGTTCCGTAAATAATACTTGCGAAACGGTCATAAACGGGGTAAAATAAGAAGCAGAAAACCGAATTCCCGGGTGGAGCGGTAAATTGTTGTTTACACTACACGTTCCAAATAATCTGTCATTGCGAACCAGGCCGCAGCCTGGTGTGGCAATCCCCCGGTTGAATGGGGAAACGGAACGAAAACGGCCCTAAAACCTTAGGGGATTGCCACGCCAGTGTGCGCACTGGCTCGCAATGACAGCGTAAATACGTAAACAACAATTTATCTGCCCAGCGAATTGGGAAAAAGAAGGAGGTGCTTTGGATGGCGCTTATGCCGGATCGGGAGACGATGGAGCGCATCGGGGAGCTGTTTAAGGGCTTCGCGGATGCCAGCCGGGTGCGGATTCTCTATGCTCTGACCCAGGGGGAGCTGTGTGTGACGGACATCGCCCAGCAGGTGGAGCTGTCTCAGAGCGCCGTGAGCCATCAGCTGCGGCTGCTGAAACAGATGCAGCTGATCAAATTCCGCCGGGTGGGGAAGAACATCCTCTATTCCCTGGCGGACGACCATGTAAAAACCATTTTGCAGATGGGCCTGGAACATGTGCTGGAATAAGCAGACACCCCCCGGAGCCAATGCTCCGGGGGCTTTCCAATGCCCAGGCTGGCAGACAAATTGTTGTTTGGTAAATTAACGCTGTCATTGCGAGCCAGTGCTCACACTGGCGTGGCAATCCCCCGGTTAGAG
>JBJEYY010000095.1:0-2483 GCA_051887095.1 Faecousia sp.
CGGGGGATTGCCACACCAGTCTGCGGACTGGTTCGCAATGACAGGTAATTTGCAAGCGCACCCTTTCAAACAACAATTTGACGGAGAGGTCGGATGACGCAAAATTCCCTCCCCGGGTTTCCGGGGAGGGAATGGGAGTTATTTAAAATACTTGACCGCGGCTTCGAACATGCGGATGTCGTATGCGCCGGGGACGTTGCGGTACAGTCCAGCGCCGATGCGCTCGCTGTGGCCCATCTTGCCAAAGACCCGGCCGTCGGGGGAGGTGATGCCCTCGATGGCGCAGACCGACCCATTGGGGTTGAAGGCGGCGTCCATGGTGGGATTCCCCTCCAGGTCCACATACTGGGTGGCGATCTGACCGTTTGCTGCCAACTGGGCAACCAGCTCGGGACTGGCCAGGAACTTACCCTCGCCGTGGGAGATGGCCACATTGTACACGTCGCCTACACTTGTCAGGCTCAGCCAGGGACTCTTATTGGAGGCCACCCGGGTGCGGACGATGCGGCTCTGGTGACGGCCAATGGTATTGTAGGTCAGGGTGGGGCAGCTTCCATCGGTATCGATGATTTTACCGTAAGGCACCAGACCCAGCTTGATCAGGGCCTGGAAGCCGTTGCAGATGCCGCACATGAGGCCGTCCCGCTCTTCCAGCAGCTTTGTAACCTGCTCTTTGATGGTGGGATTTCGGAAGAACGCGGTGATGAACTTGGCGGAGCCGTCGGGCTCGTCGCCGCCGGAGAAGCCGCCGGGAATAAAGATCATCTGGCTGTTCGCAATCTTCTCCGCCACGGTTTCCACGCTGCGGGATACATCATCGGCGGTGAGATTGCGGATGACCACGATGTCCGCCTCAGCCCCCGCGGCCATGACGGCCCGGGCGGAGTCGTACTCGCAGTTGGTGCCGGGAAACACGGGAATCAGCACCCGGGGCTTGGCATTTTTCACCGCGGGAGCCAGAGCGCAGACACCGGGAGCGGAGAAGGTGGGAACTTTCTCAGTTGTTTCCACGGTCTTGGTGGGGTAGACCTTCTCCAGAACGGCGGTGTTCAGCGCATACAGCTCCGCGATGGAGGCGGATTCGTCCCGGATGGTGATGACGGGCTCGGCGGTAGTATGGCCGATCCGGTAACCGAAGTCGCAATCCTCGGTGATCTCCGCTACGATGTCACCGTAGGCGGGCCCAAACTGCATCACGGCACCGGGCTCGGAGGCAAAGCCAATGTTGTTGCCGAAGGACATCTTCATGACGGCCTCGCCCTCGCCGCCGGCATCCATGGCCCAGGCGGCTTTCACCTTCCCGGCCAGGCACAGAGCGTGGAACTTCTCCCAGCTTTCTTTCAGCTGACCATAGCTGAGGCTGGAGGGGCCGAAGCGGTAGACGGGATGGCCCGGTTCCTTAAACTCGGGGGAGATGACTTCGTTCGCTTTCAGGGGGGCAATGGCGAAGGAAATCACCGTGGGGGGGACATCCTTGTCCAGGAAGGTGCCGGACATGGAGTCCTTGCCGCCGATGGCGGCAGCTCCCAGTCCTAACTGGGCGTCCAGAGCGCCCAGAAGGGCCTGGAAGGGCTTGCCCCAGCGCTGAGGATCGTTTCTCAGTTTCTCGAAGAACTCCTGTAAGGTGAGGTAAGCTTTCTTATAGTCCGCACCGGCGGCTACGATCTTAGCCATGGAGGAAACCACGCTGGCCTGGGCTCCCCGGAAGGGATCGGAGGACAGAAGCTCCGGGTCACAGCCCCAGGCCATGACGCTGGCGGCGTCGGTTTCCTCACCGGGCAGAACAGGCAGCTTGGCGGCCATGGCCTGGGCGGGGGTGGACTGATTCTTGCCGCCGAAGGGCATCAGTAAGGAACCTGCGCCGATAGTGGCATCGAACCGCTCCACCAGACCTCTCTGGGAGGCATAGCGCAGCCCGGAGGCGATGCCCCGGAGGTTGGCGTGCTCATGAATCGTACCAAGGCGGTCATAGGAAGCGACCTCCACGTCGGCGTGTTTCACGGCACCGTTGGTATTCATGAATTCCCGGGACAGGTTGGCAATTTTGTTCCCCTTCCAGGTCATGACCATCCGGGCCTCCTCGGTGACAACGGCCACCCGGTAGGCTTCCAAGTTCTCTTTCTCCGCAGCGGCGATGAAGGCGTCGGCATCCTCGGGAGCTACCACTACGGCCATCCGCTCCTGGGACTCGGAAATGGCAAGCTCGGTGCCGTCCAGGCCCTCATACTTTTTCCGCACGGCGTCCAGGTCAATGCGCAAACCGTCGGCCAGCTCGCCGATGGCAACGGACACACCGCCCGCGCCGAAATCGTTGCAGCGCTTGATCAGCCGGGTGACCTTGCTGTCACGAAACAGCCGCTGAATCTTCCGCTCCTCGGGGGCGTTGCCCTTCTGGACCTCGGAGGCCATGGTGGTAAGGCTCTTCAGATTGTGGCTCTTGGAGGAGCCGGTGGCGCCGCCGATGCCGTCCCGGCCGGTGCGGC
>JBJEYY010000096.1:0-2476 GCA_051887095.1 Faecousia sp.
GTGCTGTTGTTGCGCCCTTTTTGGTGGTGGCTTACTGCTGTGTTGTTTCAAACTTCCTCCTTACTCCTTTACCGCCAGGACGGCCACGCCGTCGGGAATGACCACCACCCGGGCATCCTTGCCCATCATCTCATAGGCCATGGCCAGCGCCTCGTCGGGAGAGGAGGCGGGGATCATATTGGCCTTGCGGACCAGCTCGTGATCTAAGTAGGTGGTGACGAGAATGATTCTGTGCTTTTTCAGAATCCGGGAATAGATCTGGGCGCACCACTGCTCGGGGATGGTCTCCTTGGGCGGAATCTTGGACAGGTATTCGTCAATCTCGTCCACGGTGCCCCGGACAATGAGCTTCTCAAAGTGGGTGCCGCCCATGCCGTCGAAGCAGGAGGCGCACATGATGATGACGCCGCCGTCGGCGCAGCAGGCCTCCGCAGTGGACACGGCCTTGGGACTCTGGTACAGGTTCTGGTCCAGAGGATAGCCGCCGTTGGAGGTGATGACGATGTCTCCGGTGACGCTGGGGCACTGGGCCAGCTTCCGGACGAAGGATACGCCGGTGGCGTGGGCCTCCTCCAGGTCGCCCGCGAAGGCGGCAATGACCTTCTTTTCCCCGTTCAGGGCCACGTTCAGGATGAACTGGACGTTGACGGCCCGGGCGGCGCAGACCATATCCTCGTGAATGGGGTTGTGGGCCAGAACGCCGGTGGTGGAGTAGGGGCTGGAGATGGCCTTGCAGGAGTGGTTCTCGTTGACGGTGGCGGCGTTGCAGATGCCGGGGAGAATGCTCTTGCGGCCGCCGGAGAAGCCGGCGAAGAAGTGAGGCTCGATAAAGCCCTCGGTGATGAGCAGGTCGCAGTCCAAAGCTGCCTTGTTCACCCACAGCTCCGCGCCGGAGGGCAGGCTGCGGACGTAGGCGAAGTCCTCGTCCTGGAAGGCCTGGTTGACTACGATCTTTTCGTGATCCACGATGGCGTCGCCGAACATCCGGCGCTGCTCCGCCTCCGTGGTGGGACGGTGCAGACCCGTGGCGATGAGGATGGTGATATCCGCATCGGGATTGCCCTCCCGGATTTCCCGCAGCAGGATGGGCAGGGTCAGCTTGCTGGGTACGGCCCGGGTGTGGTCGCTGGTGACCAGTGTGACCTTCTTTTTCCCCCGGGCCAGCTCCCGCAGACGGGGTGTGCCGATGGGGTTCGCCAGAGCCTCCTCTTAGCGTATTTACGCTGTCATTGCGAGCCAGTTCGCAAACTGGCGTGGCAATCCCCCGTTTAGAGGGGAAATGTATCGAAAAGCGCCCGGAAGAGTGGAAGTCGGCGCGATTTTTGGTGGTAATCGTTTCCTGGTTCCGTTCAACCGGGGGATTGCCACACCAGGCTGCGGCCTGGTTTGCAATGACAGAAAATTTGAAACGTATAGTGTAAACAACAATTTTTCATTCCGAAAGAGAACGGACATAATTTTGCCGGGGCGAGGGGCTCCGGGGAATGGGAGGACGGATTATGGACAAAATCATGCGGGAACGGGCGGACCGGATTGTAGCGGCCTCCATCCGGGCGGTTCAGCCGGATGACGCGGTGGCCAGGGCCTTGAAGGGTGTGACCTTCCCGGGCCGGGTGGTGCTGGTGGCGGCGGGCAAGGCCGCATGGCAGATGGCCAAGGCCGCCCGGGACTGCCTGGGGGACCGGATTGACAGCGGTGTTGTGTGACGAAGTACGGCCACGTCATGGGCCCCATCGGCAATTTCGACTGCCGGGAGGCGGGACATCCGGTGCCGGATGAGAACTCCTTCGCGGCCACCCAGGCGGCCCTGGAGCTGGTGGAGAATCTGACGGAGCAGGACACCGTGCTGTTCCTGCTGTCCGGCGGGGGGCAGTGCCCTGTTTGAAAAGCCCCTGGTGCCGCCGGAGGTGCTGCAGGACATTAAGGGACAGCTTCTCGCCTGCGGGGCGGACATTGTGGAGATCAACACCATCCGCAAGCGTCTGTCCGCTGTCAAGGGCGGCCGGAATCAGGAGCTGGCCCTGGCTGCGGCCCCGGCTATCCAGGGCCTGCCCGGCGTGTGTGTGTTCAGCGTGGGAAGCGACGGAACCGACGGCCCCACAGATGCCGCGGGAGGCTATGTGGACGGGGAAACCAACTGGGAGCTGAATTCCAAGGGGCTTTCTGTGTTCGAGGTGCTGAAAGACAACGATGCCTACCACGCGTTGGAGCAGGTGGGGGGCCTGATCATCACCGGCCCCACGGGTACCAACGTCAACGACGTGGCCGTGGCATTGGTGGACGGCTGAAGCCAGACAATTTCAAGGCCCCCGGGGAACCCCGGGGGCCTTGAAAACGTTTGGGCTGCGGAAATGGTGCTTGCAATCGGAAGAAAAATGCGGTAGGATGAAGAAACGCGATATCCTGACCGGAAAAAGAAATGGTAAATTGTTGTTTGTGCTTATCGGCTTAAGTCAGCAAGCCGACAAATTGGTGT
>JBJEYY010000097.1:0-2471 GCA_051887095.1 Faecousia sp.
GGACCGCTAAACAACATTTTACCGAGCAGCTGAGTAAAGCCGATAAGCACATTCAGCAAATACCAATTTATCGTTCTGACTTGCTGGGCGAGGGAATTCTTTTTGCTTTGGATATTGACTGGGTAGTCGGTTTGTGGTATACTGCTAAAAACAGACCATAAAGTCTATAAATTAGATTTCCCGGGGAAGGGGAAACCGATCCGGGAAAGGTCAAAAGGAGGAACCTCATGTAAATGAATGACAAGCAAGCCCAGTCCCAGGCGACCCTGGGGCAGATGAAGCCGTCCAGGGCCATTGTGAAGCTGGCAATCCCGGCCACCCTGGCGCTGCTGGCCAAGGCGGTGTACAATCTGGTGGACACTGCCTATATCGGCATGCTGAATTCCGACATCGCCCTGACCGCCGTGGGGGTTACGGTGCCCCTGCTGCTGATTATGGTGTCCATTGAGAACATCTTCGCGGCAGGCGCCGCGGTGCTGGCGGGCCGTCAGCTGGGAGCCGGGGATCAGAAGGAGGCCGAGCGCACGGTGACCACCGTGGTAGGGCTGTCCGTGCTCATCGGCATTGTGCTGTGCGTGGGCGGTATCGTATTTATTGATCCACTGATGCGGGCCTTCGGCGCTTCGGAGGCGTCGCTGCCCCTGGCCAAGGATTACGCCTTTTGGATGTTCATCGCGGCCCTGGCCAACCTTCCGGCCCAGAGCATGAACTGCGCCGCCCGGGCGGAATCCTCGGTGAAGATTTCCTCCATCGCGGTGATTACCGGCGCGGGGCTGAACATTGTGCTGGACCCGGTGTTCATGTTTGACTGGGGTCTGAACCTGGGGGTTGCTGGCGCGTCCCTTGCGACCACGGTGTCCCAGTTTGTCACCTTCTTCATCCTGGTGGGCTTCTATGCCTCCGGCCGGTCCGTCATTAAGATCCGGCCCCGGTCCTTCCATCTCACCTGGAGCTTTGTCAAGGCTGTGGCCATTATCGGCATTCCCACGGCGGTGATTCAGATCTGCCTGTCCGTGGCCGCCTCCCTGACCAACATCGCCGCCGCGTCCCTGCCCCAGTCCGACGAGATCATCGCCGCCTACGGCGTGGTGCAGCGGCTGGTGCTCATCGGCTGCTATGTGGTCATGGGCTTTATGCAGGGGTATCAGCCCGTGGCCTCTTACGCCTTCGGGGCCAGGGACGAGGACCGGTTCCACCAGTCGGTGCGCTTCGCCCTGAAAGGGGCGCTGCTGCTGACCGTATTGGTGGAGGCGGTGTATATCCTGCTGGCAAAGCCCCTGATTTTGTGCTTCAACAGCAATCCGGTGATTGTGGACTACGGCAGGTGGCTGCTGATTTCTCAGGTGGCTCTGTATCCCGCCTTCGGGCTATGCTATATGATGACCATCACCTATCAGACCATCGGGGACTCCCGGTACGGGCTGTTCCTGTCCCTGATCCGCCAGGGGATCTTCTATGTGCCCTTTATCCTGGTGCTGCCGAAGCTGCTGGGGGTGCGGGGAATCTACTTCTCCCAGCCTGCCGCCGATGTGCTGACGGTGCTGGTCTGCCTGCGCTCGGTGCGCTCCATGAAGCGGATCGCCTCCCGGAATATGGGAAAAGGATAAAGGAATCAGCACGGCAAGTTGGTGTTTGAAAGGATGCGTCTCAAATTACCTGTCATTGCGAACCAGCGCGCACGCTGGTGTGGCAATCCCCCGGTTAGAGGGGAAATGTATCGAAATGTTCTCGGGAAAACGGGAATTGTCGCGGTTTTTGGTGGTAATCGTTACCTGGTTCCTTTCAACCGGGGGATTGCCACGGAAGGCCTGCGCACTGGCTCGCAATGACAGCATATATTCAACAAAACCCAATTTATCTTCCCTCAGTGGAATTCGGGTTTCCTGCGGGGGAAAACGGGAACTTTTTTGTTACGGGGGTGTAGGAAATTTGTTTCGTTTTTTTGTAGAAAAAGTGAAACTCCTCCTTGACAATTCTCACAAATAGTGGTATCTTTGTTTCGGTAAATCTTTACCGAATAAATGTGCAGTGAGCCACTGCAACGGCAGCTGCATAAATCCTGTATGGGCCGATCCTCAGAAAACGGTAGGCACCAACAAATTACAAGGAGTGTATGAACATGGCTTTCAAAACTGACATCGAGATCGCACAGGAAACCGAGATGCTCCACATCCGCGAAATCGCCAAGACCGCGGGCGTGGACGAGAAGTATCTGGAACAGTACGGCAATTACAAGGCAAAGGTTGACTACAACATCCTCAAGGACATGGCGGACAAGCCCAACGGCAAGCTGGTTCTGGTGACTGCCATCAACCCCACCCCCGCCGGTGAGGGCAAGACCACTACCACCGTGGGTCTGGCTGACGGCATGCGCAAGATCGGCAAGAACGTGATGGTCGCCCTCCGTGAGCCCTCCCTGGGCCCCGTGTTCGGCGTCAAGGGCGGCGCTGCCGGCGGCGGCTACGCTCAGG
>JBJEYY010000098.1:0-2449 GCA_051887095.1 Faecousia sp.
ATTATATCACACTTGGCGGTATCTGGCACTTTTTTCTGTGCGGTATTGCCCTAATGAACTCAATCGCCTTTTTCTATACCCTTTGGTCTCACATTGTAAATTCCGGGTGGTGAGCCACACTTGCACGGACATTTAGCCACACCCTCACGGGAAAGCAGCCACACCTTCACGGAGGTCAGCCACACTCAGGAATCTCCCCTATAATGGTAATTGCACACGACAATGTGTGACATTTATCAAGGAGGAAATTCATTTGCTCGACTACAGAAACATCCTGCGGGTCAGCAGCGACCCGGATAAGAGCATACGCACCATGGAATTGGAATTGCGCAGCTCTCATCACACGATCCGTAAGGTCCAGGAGGCAGCTCAAAAGGCCGGAATCTCCTGGCCACTGCCGGATACCGTGACCAACGAAATGCTCATGGAACTGCTGTTCCCGGAGGAATACCAGAAAACGGCGCTCTATGTCATTCCCGACTATGCGTACATCCACGCAGAGCTGGCTCGGAAAGGCACAAATCTGACTATTCTCTGGGAGGAATACTGCAGCAAGTGCAGCGCCGAGGGCACAGTGCCCTATATGTACACCCAGTATTGTGAGAAATACCGCCAGTGGGCCAGAGTGACGAAAGCAACCATGCGGATCCAGCACAAGCCCGGTGACGCTATGGAGGTGGACTGGGCAGGATATACGCTGGATATCCATGATCCAGTCACCGGTGAGGTGAGCAAAGCATATCTGTTTGTGGCTGTCCTGCCTTGCAGCTGCTTCACCTATGCGGAAGCCTGCGACGATATGAAGTTGGAAAACTGGATCAGCTGCCACGTGCATGCCTATAACTACTTTGGTGGTGTAACCCGTCTGCTGGTTCCGGACAATCTCAAGACCGGTATCACAAAGAATACCCGCTATGAAACTGTTCTGAACCGTACTTACCAGGAGATGGCGGAGTATTATCATACAGCCATTGTACCCGCCAGAGTGCGCCATCCACAGGATAAATCCCATGCCGAAGGCGGCGTCAAATTTGCCTCCACCTGGATCCTTGCAGCTTTGCGGGACAGGAAGTTCTTCTCAATAGAGGAAGTAAAGACCGCCGTTGCAGAGAAGCTGGAGGAATTGAATGACCGGGACTTCAGGACGCGGCCCGGCAGCCGACGTGAAGCGTACCTTGAGGAAGAAAAGGAATTCATGCGTCCCTTGCCCAGTGAGCCCTATGAGCCTGCCATCTGGTCTCCAGACCTGAAAGTAGGCAATGATTATCTGGTCAGCGACGGACTGAACAAGTATTCCGTCCCCTATGACCTGATTGGAGAAAAAGTAAATCTACGGCTGACACCTCATACGGTGGAAGTATTCTTCCGGGGAAGCCGGGTGGCTGTCCATGCCCGCAGTAAGGTGTTCCGTCGTGACCCGGTGGTGAAGCAGGAGCATATGCCCGTAGAACACCGGATGTATCTGAGCTATAACGAAAAGGAATTCACCGACTGGGCCAATACCGTAGGTGCCAGTACTGCCGCTGTGGTGAAACATTTCCTGACCAGCGGAAAGGAAGCGGAGCAGGGATACAAATACTGTGCCAGCCTGACAAAGCTCTCTGACCGTTATGGTTCAGTTCGGTTGGAAAACGCCTGTGAGCGGCTGCTCTCCTTCTCATCCGCCCCCTCCATCCGCACCCTGAGCACCATTCTCAAGAATGGGCAGGACCGGGCGCAGAAGGAACCTGAAGTGCAGAAGTCATCCGTGCAGCATGGCATTACCCGTGGAGCTGACTATTTCCGGAAGGGAGGCGGCTCCAGATGAGGAACAATTCTACGATTGAATCCCTGAAAGCCATGCGCTTCAGCGCCATGGCCGCAGAGCTGGAACGGCAAATGGAAGACCCCTCCGCATACAGCCAAATGGGCTTTGAGGAACGACTGTCCCTTTTGGTAGATGCGGAATGGAACTGCCGGCAGAATAACAAGCTGCTCCGCTGCATCCGGGAAGCACGGTTTGCTGCTCCCGGCGCTGTGATTGAGGATATTGAATACCACGCGGATAGGCATCTGGACAAGGCTCAGATCCTCCGTTTTGCCTCCTGCAAATTCATTGAGGAAAACCACCACATCATCTTTAAGGGTGCGTCCGGCAGCGGAAAGACCTTTCTTGCCTGTGCACTGGGTAACGCCGCCTGCCGGAAGCTGAAGTCGGTTCGATATATCCGTCTGCCAGAACTGTTAGAGGAACTGTCGTTGGCGCAGGCCGCTGGTGAGTTGAAGAAAACCATTAAAACGTACCAGAAATATGATCTGCTGATTCTGGACGAATGGCTGATCCGGTGCCTGACGCCTCAGGAATCCTACAGTCTGCTGGAAGTAATTGAGGCTAGATGCAATAAAGGCGCCATAATCTTCTGCACCCAGTACGAGCCGGGGGACTGGTATGAACGGCTCCATCCAAATT
>JBJEYY010000099.1:0-2440 GCA_051887095.1 Faecousia sp.
AGGGATTCCGTAATTGTCCAATTGTCAACGGTCAATTCTCTTCGTAGCTGTCGATGAGGGCGCGAAGCTGCTCCACCTCGCTTTTGCTCAGCTTCTTGCCCCGGGAAAAAGCGGCGATGAAGGCGGGCATGGAGCCCTCGAAGGTTTCCTCCACCATTTCCGTGAGCCTGGCCTGCTGGGCCTGCTCCTTGGACACCAGGGCCGTCACCGTGGCGTTTTCGTTCTTTACAACCCCCCGCTCGGACAGGCGGCGGATCACGGTGTAAGTAGTTGCCTTGGACCAACCCAACTGCTCCCGGCACAGCTCCACCAGCTTCGTGGAGTTCACCGGTTCATTGTCCCACAGAATCAGGCAGAAACGGTATTCACTTTCAAAAATCCTCGGTACGTTCATAGTCATCCCTCCATAGGAGTTTAATATATTAAACCTCATGACGCAAGTTTAACACATTAAACCTCTCCTGTCAACCCCAAATCCAACAAAATATTCCAGCCCATAAAACCAGGCAGACAAATTGGTGTTTATAAGTGCGCGCTAAATAAAACGCTGTCATTGCGAGCCAGTGCGCACACTGGCGTGGCAATCCCCCGGTTGAATGGAACCAGGTAACGATTATCACCAAAAATCGCGGCAGCTTCCATTTCTCCGGGTGCTTTTCGGTACGTTTCCCCTCTAACCGGGGGATTGCCACGACCAGTCTGCGGACTGGTCTCGCAATGACAGGTAATATGGGGCGCACACTTACAAACACCAATTTGCCGGTCTGGGTCCTGATCTGCGGGGGTTATCCCACAATTCCCTTGCAAACCGGATATTTTTCTGCTATAATGCGCCGGTAACAGGAGGGACGATGATGGACAAGCGCCGGACAATTGAAAAATGGGCACTTGCGCTGTACGCCCTGGGGATGCTGGTGCTGCTGTTCCACCGGGAGGTGCCGGAAAGCACCGCACCGTACCTTACGCAGCTTGCCCGCCATATAAACCTCTCCCCTCTGCGAACCATCCGGCTCTACTGGGGGCTTTTAACACACCCTCGCCCCCCTCTGGTAAGGCTGGCGGTGATCAACCTGGTGGGAAATATCGTCCTGTTCATCCCCCTGGGGTATCTGCTGCGGTCGGTGTTCCCCAAGCTGCAAAAAATCCGGTGGGCGCTGCCAGCCTGTGCCGCAATCATCTGCCTGGTGGAGTTGGGCCAGATGGTGACCCTCCGGGGCACCTGCGATGTGGATGACCTGATCCTGAACCTCATCGGTGCCGCCATCGGCTGCGGCCTCTATTCGCTCACAGTCCCCAAAAACAAAAACAAACCGGAGCCAACCTAGGCTCCGGTTCTCTGTTTTAAAAGGAATATTCAAACGACAACTCGGTGTTTGTCGCGCCGAAAAACGCTGTCATTGCGAACCAGCGCGCACGCTGGTGTAGCAATCCCCCGGTTGAATGGAACCAGAAACGATTATCACCATAAATCGTAATGTTTCCCCTCTCTGTAGGGCAATTGTCGACACATTTTCCTTCTAGCCGGGGGATTGCCACGCCAGTGTGCGCACTGGCTCGCAATGACAGCAAAAACGTACAAACACCAATTTGCCGCTCTGCTTTCCGTATCGCGGTGCTGCGGTCCGGGGGGGCGCTCAGCCCTTCTTCTCCTTTACCACCACCACGCTGAAATAGCTGGCGGTTTCCTCCAGGGTGTCGAGGCTATGGTGAATCCGCTCCCCCTCCATGCCGCAGCATTCCACGGCCATGGCGTCGAACCGCTCCCGGTCGATCTGGGCGCGGACCTTGCCCATGCTCCTGCCGGATTTCATGAGCACCTTGTTCCCCGGCTCCTTCAGGGCTTCCCCGGCGTCGGGGTAGGAGGCGGGGATGATCTGCAGCCGCTCCGAGCGCTCACACAGCGACGTGTCCAGAGCCGCCGCCACGGCGCAGAAGGATGGCACCCCGGGAATCATCCGGGTCTCATAGCCTTGCGCTTTCAGAATATGGTGCAGGTACATGGGGGTGGCGTAGATGGAGGGGTCCCCCAGGGTGAGGAAGGCCACCGAAAGTCCCTGGTCCAGCTTTTCCGCCACCTGACGGGCGGCCTCAGCATGGGCCGCGTTCAGGGCAGATATGTCCCGGGTCATGGGCATGTCGCACAGCAGCAGCTCCTTGTCCCGGAGCAGGTCCCCGGCGATTTTCCCGGCGGCATTCTCCCCGGAGCCGCTTGCGGGCAGCGCCGCCACCGGGCACTCCCGGATGATCCGGGCCGCCTGAAAGGTCATCAGCTCCGGATCCCCCGGCCCCACACCCACACAGTAAAAAATTCCCTTGTTCATGTATGATCTCCCTTGTTTCACAGATTGTTTCCATTTCCGTACCGCAGCGATAAATTGGTGTTTGTAGGGATGCGTCCCAAATTACCTGTCATTGCGAACCAGTCCGCTTAAGTGGTGTG
>JBJEYY010000100.1:0-2431 GCA_051887095.1 Faecousia sp.
GAAGAGTGGGAGATATTGCGATTTTTGGTGGTAATCGTTACCTGGTTCCATTCAATCGGGGGATTGCCACACCAGTCTGCGGACTGGTTCGCAATGACAGAAAACTTGGAACGTGTATTGTAAACAACAATTTACCTGCCTGCTTTGTATTGGCGATGATTGCGTTTGGGAGTTACAAAGGATGCATAAAGGAACCGGAGCCGCTTTTGGCGGCTCCGGGAAAATCATTTTTTGGGAATTCCCGCGTCCTCCAGGAAATCCCGGCGGTACTGGGAGGGGGTGATTCCCTCGGATTTTTTGAATACCTTGGTGAACACCCGATAATCTGCGTAGCCGGATTGCTCGGACACCTCCGCAATGGACAGCGACGTGGACAGCAGCAGCTTTTTCGCATGCTCCATCCGGATACTGGTCAGGTAGGTGAGAAATCCGACGCCGATTTCGCTTTTGAACAGCTGGCTGATATACTGGGCGCTCAGGTGGAATTCCTCCGCCAGCACGGAGAGGCTGAGCTCCTCGGACAGATGCTCCTGAAGATATCGGGTGATGCCGTTGATGGTGCGCTCCTCTGTGGGGGCCTGCTCCTTCGGCGACTGGCGGTGGAACAGGGCGATTTTCAGATTGTCAAGACAGGCGCCGAACTCTTCGTAATTCACAGGCTTGAGCATGTAGTCCGTGATCTGAAGCCGCAGAGCCTCCCGGCAGTAGGCAAAATCGTCATAGCCCGACACAATGACAAAGGCGGTATCCGGATGCTTGATGCGGCTGAGCTGGATGACCTTCAGCCCGTTCATGATGGGAATGTTGATGTCCATAATGGCGATGTCCGGGTCCAGCGCGTCAATTTTCGCCAGGGCCTCCATGCCGTCGGCGGCCTCACCCACCACCTCACAGTTGTGGGCCTCCCAGTCGAAGAGCCGCTTGAAGCCCTCCCGGATCATGATTTCATCGTCTACCAACAGAACACGCAGCTTTCTCATGGGGCATCCTCCTCCAGGGGCAGCATAATATGGGCCGTCACGCCCCCTGATTCATTTTCCGTATACCACAGCCCGTACTCCCGGCCACACAGAAGCTTGATCCGCTTCTGGACATTTAGGATTCCGATGCTGTTGCCGGTGAGCTTGGGGGCCTGCTTGGCGTAGTTGCGGAGCATGTCGTCGATGGCGGCTTTCTTCCCCTCGGCGAAGCCGCTGCCGGAGTCCCGGACCTGGATTTCCAAATGGCCGTCCGGGGTTTTCTGAGCGGAGATGGAAACCTCTCCCCGGTAGCCCTTGTTTTTCAGACCGTGGAGCAGGCTGTTTTCCACAATGGGCTGTAAAATGAAGTTCGGCACCTGGGCAGCCCCCAGCTCCGGGTCGATGTCGTAATCGCAGCGGAGCTCCGGGTAGCGGTAGCACATCAGCTCCATGTAGGCCTCCAGCAGCTCCATTTCATCATCCAAGGTGACCATGGGACGATCCACCTTGACGCTGAGCCGGAAGAAGTCCACCAGCCGCATGAGAAGATCCGCCACTTTTTTGTCTCCGTTGAGCTGGGCCTGGATGCGGATGGTGTCCAGGGTGTTGTAGAGGAAATGGGGATTGACCTGGCTTTTCAGGTACAGCATGGACATCTTCTGCTCCGTCAGCTCCGCCCGGAGGATATCCGGGTTTTCCAGAATCAGATAGAAGGCCAGGGTAATCAGGGTGATGCCCATGCCGCTGATGAGCCAGGTGTGGTTGATCCCCTGGAGGGTGGTTCCGATCAGCTCCACCAGGGAGGCAATGACGATTGCCATTTTCTTCTTGCGGGGAATCTGCTTCCAGTTGATGAGCAGCAGCCCGGTTCCCAGCAGGAAATAGAACGCCACGCTCACATAGCAGAAAACCACATGGATACCGTCGGAGTAGTTCCCTTGAGGGGTCACGGCGTAATGGATGGGCAGGAGCATATCCCCCAGCTCCGCAAACACCAGATAAATCCGGGCGGCTTTGTCCAGCCGGCGGGGCTTTCCGGTTTCCTCTTCCACCAAAATGGCAATGTACTGGTAGAACAGGAAGAAAATCAGAATCATGGTTCCGATGAAGAGCCGGTGGAAGGCTTCGTTGAGCAAAGCGGGCACGGTTTCCAGGTGGTTCACCGTGTATACCGTGATGCCGTCAAAAACCAGATGGAACAGCACCACTACCAGCAGCGCGGAGAAGGTCTTGTGGAGGGGACTCCACTTCTTCTCCGCGGTGAAATAGATGTACGCCACGAAGGATACCACCAAAAACAGCGCGATTTCCATGCGAAGCATGGGCAATCCCCCTTCTGTAAGTATTGGAGCATGTATATCGGATTATGGCAGCGGTGCGATAAATTGTTGTTTGCAGGTGTGCGCTCAAAAAAATGCTGTCATTGCGAGCCAGTGCGCACACTGGCGTGGCAATCCCCCGGTTAGAGGGAT
>JBJEYY010000101.1:0-2418 GCA_051887095.1 Faecousia sp.
CGGACTGGTTCGCAATGACAGAAAATTTGGAACGCGCACTGTAAACAACAATTTATCGCTCCGCTGCTGCGGGGGATACAGAACATAGCCGGAGGGATTTCTATGAATCTCATTGAAATATCGGACTTTCAGGCGCCGGAGTTGGATGTATATGCCCGGCTGACGGAGGCGCAGCTGTTAAACCGGTTTGAACCGAAAAAGGGGATGTTCATCGCCGAGAGCCCCAAGGTGATCCTGCGGGCGCTGGAAGCCGGATGTGTTCCGGTTTCCATCCTGGCAGAGCGCAGCCACATGCACGGGGAGGCCCGGGAGGCCATCGACCGGTGCGGGGACATTCCCGTATACACCGCGCCCCTGGAGGTGCTGACTCAGCTGACGGGCTTTCAGCTCACCCGGGGGATGCTGTGCGCCATGCTGCGGCCAGCTATCCCCGAATTGTCCCGGGTGCTTGCGGGGGCAAAGCGGGTGGCGGTGCTGGAGGACGTGATGAACCCCACCAATCTGGGAGCCATTTTCCGCTCCGCGGCGGCGCTAGGCATGGACGCAGTGCTGCTGACCTCCGGGTGCACCGATCCCCTCTACCGCCGCTGTGTCCGGGTGAGTATGGGCACGGTTTTTCAGGTGCCCTGGGCCTATGTAGGGGAGAACTGGATCGGGGAGCTGCGGGAGCTGGGCTTTCAGACCGCTGCCATGGCTCTGCGGGAGGATTCTCTGTCCGTGGATGACCCCATTTTACATCGGGCGGAAAGATTAGCGGTGGTACTGGGCACCGAGGGGGACGGACTCCGGGACGGCACCATCGCCGGGTGCGACTACACCGTGCGCATCCCCATGAGCCACGGGGTGGATTCCCTGAATGTCGCCGCCGCCAGCGCCGTGGCCTTCTGGGAACTGCGGACAAGGTGAAACCAATTGAAAATTATGGAATCCCTTTGGGATGACAAAAAGTATTTTGACCAACCGGTAAATTGTTGTTTAGCGGCTTCGCCTTGATTTTTCCTGTCATTGCGAGCCAGTGCGCACACTGGCGTGGCAATCCCCCGGTTAGAGGGAAAATGTACCGACAATTGCCCGGAAGAGTGGGAGCCGCTGCGATTTATGGCGGTAGTCGTTACCTGGTTCCTTTCAACCGGGGGATTGCCACACCACTTAAGCGGACTGGCTCGCAATGACAGGAAATTTGAAACATTAAGTGTAAACAAAAATTTCCCTAGCGTCATTTCAAAAAAAATATCCAATTATGCCTGCTTCCTCCTGATTTTTCGACATTTTCAGGGGTTACGTTCTCTTCTCCCGGCTCATATTAAGAGGGCAGAGAAGGAGGGCTGAGCATGAAGCGGTTTTTGAATTGGACGGCGGCAATTCTGATTATAATTGTACTGCCTGTGAGCTGCCGGGCGGCGGAGGCGCTGGTTCCGGTGGGCAGAATCATCGGCTTGCAGCTGCGCTCGGAGGCGGTGACGGTGGCGGCCTTTGACGATGTGCTGGGCCGGGAGGCCCGGGACGCGGGACTTCGGATTGGGGATCAAATCCTGGCGGTCAACAACTGCCCCATCCGGGAGGCGGAGGATGTGGCGGGAGCCCTGGAGGGGCGGACCTCCGCCGCGGTGACTGTCCGGCGGGGAGGCAAGCAGACAACTTTGAAAATTCCGCTGCAAACCACTGCCGATGGGCAGCGTTTGGGGGTCTACCTTCGCCAGGGCATCGGCGGCATCGGTACCGTGACCTGGTACGACCCAGAAACTGGATATTTCGGTGCCCTGGGTCACGGGGTCAACGACAGCTCCGGGACGCTGCTTCGGATGACCGGAGGAAGCGCCTATGACGCTTTTGTGGAGTCGGTGAAGAAGGGCAAGGCGGGAGCGCCGGGCCAGCTCCGGGGCTGTGCGGAATCTCCCCAGGCCTGCGGAGATTTGATCAAAAATACTCCTCAGGGGGTTTTCGGAAAGACAGAGGAAATCTGGGAAGGCGATGCCGTCCCGGTGGCGGAGTTTGACGAGGTCACTGTGGGCCCGGCCACCATCCGGGCCACGGTTCAGATGGGGGAGCCTCAGGATTATTCTGTGGAAATTTTGAAAATCTATCCCCGGGACCGCAGCGACGGAAGGAACTTTCTGCTCAAAGTCTCGGACCCCCGGCTCCTGGAAGCCACGGGAGGCATTGTTCAGGGAATGTCGGGCAGTCCCATTATTCAGGATGGCCGCATTGTGGGAGCCGTGACCCATGTTTTGGTGAATGACCCCACTACGGGATACGGAATCTTCATCGAAAATATGCTGGACGCGGCGGGGTAAAACAGGAAAGCGTGGGCGCCTACCCACGCTTTTCCTATACAATCTCTTTTTCCTGTGATATGATGAACAAAAAAAGAGAGGTGGCCTCATATGCGTCATAGGGAACCAACAGGAGAACAGCGAA
>JBJEYY010000102.1:0-2411 GCA_051887095.1 Faecousia sp.
TGCAAGATTATATTTGGTAACAAAATGTAAATCACACAACTTTTTTCATTGAACCTAAAAAATCATTGAAAAACAGATAAATTGTTGTTTACAACGCGCGCTCCAAGTTTTCTGTCATTGCGAACCAGTCCGCAGACTGGTGTGGCAATCCCCCGGTTGAAAGGAACCAGGTGACGATTACCACCAAAAATCGCAACAATTCCCGCTCCCCCGGGCACTTTTCGGTACATTTTCCCTCTATCCGGGGGATTGCCACACCAGTCTGCGGACTGGTTCGCAATGACAGTTCTTTTTTAGTGCGCTAAACAACAATTTATCTACACTTCATACACTCCCCCAGTCAGCACAAATCCCCCTCCGGCAGGAGGGGGATTGAAAGGTTTTGCATTATTGTTCCAGAATCACCGGGCAGTCGGCATTGGCTGCTTCCCGAATCCAGCGGGCGGCTTCCTCCACGGAGAGCTTGCGCTGCTCGCCGGTTGCCATGCACTTGACGGAGCAAACGTTGGCTGCAATCTCGTCCTCGCCCAGCAGCACCGCGAAGGGAACGCCCAGCTTGTCGGCGTAGGCCATTTTCTGCTTAAATTTGCGCTGCTCGCAGTACAGCTGCACCCGCAGACCCTGGGCGCGCAGCTGCTCCGCCAGGGCAATGGCGGGGCCGGGGTCCGCCGTCATGGGCAGCACCAGGGCATCGGCGGGAGCTGCCGGCAGGGCGGGATTCAGGAGCCCCTGCTCGTCCAGAACATAGAAAAGCCGGGTCAGGCCGATGGAAATGCCCACGCCGGGCAGCTGCTTTTCGATGTAGTAGCCCGCCAGATTGTCATACCGGCCGCCGGAGCAGACGGAGCCGATCTCCGGGTGGTCCAGAAGCGTGGTTTCGTAAACGGTGCCGGTGTAGTAGTCTAAGCCTCTGGCAATGGTCAGGTCTACGGCGAAGTTTTCCTCCGGCACACCGAAAGCGGAAAGGTTCGCGGTGACGGCCTTCAGCTCGGACAGCCCTAAGTCAAAGATTTCATTCTTCCCCGCGTAGCGCTCCAGGGAGGCCAGAACCTGGGCGTTGGTGCCCCGGATTTCAATGAAGTCAAGAATTTTGTCCGCCTGGTCTTCTGTCAGACCGCAGTCCTCCAGCAGGATGGTCTCCACCTTATCGGGGCCGATCTTGTCCAGCTTATCCACGGTGCGCATGATGTCGCCGCTCTTGCTGGCAAGACCCAGCATGGCGTAGAAGCCGGTGAGGATCTTCCGGTTGTTCACCCGGATCTGGAACCGGCTCAGGCCGAAGCCCCGGAACACCTTGTAGATGATGGCAGGGATTTCCGCCTCGTTGAGGATATCCAGCTTGCCATCGCCGATGATGTCGATGTCCGCCTGGTAGAATTCCCGGAACCGGCCCCGCTGGGCCCGCTCGCCCCGGTAGACCTTGCTGATCTGAAAGCGCCGGAAGGGGAAGGCCAGGTCGTTATAGTGCAGGGCCACATATTTCGCCAGGGGCACGGTTAAATCGAAGCGCAGCGCCAGGTCGCTGTCCCCCTTGGTAAAGCGGTAAATCTGCTTCTCGGTTTCGCCGCCGCCCTTTGCCAGCAGGATCTGGGCATCCTCAATGGCCGGGGTGTCCAGGGGGGCGAAGCCGTAGGAGGCGTAGGTGCGGCGGAGAATCTCCACCATTTTCTCAAACCGGATCTGCTTGCCGGGCAGCAGCTCCATAAACCCGGACAGTGTCCGGGGCTTGATGATCTCCATAACCTAAATCCTTTCTAAAAAAGATATGAGATATGAGATAGAAGATATAAGATACCCCAAAGATGAAATATCTCATATCTTGTATCTCATATCTTGTATCTCAGTATTCGGTCGTTTTCAGAAGCGTGTTTTGCTGTGGAGCATTTCTCTCCAATCCAGATCGCCCCGCTGCAGGCCCATAATCAGCATTTCCGCCGAGGCCAGGTTGGTGGCAATGGGGACGTTGTGCTTGTCGCAGTGGCGGATGGTTTCGATCATCTGGCTGTCGTCCCAGGGCTCGGTGGTGTTGGGGTCCGTAAACAGGAGCACCAGGTCGATCTCGTTGTAGGCGATCCGGGCATTGATCTGCTGATGACCGCCCTGCTTGTGGGACAGAAGCAGGGTAATGGGCAGACCGGTGTTATCCGCGATCAGCCGTCCAGTGGTGGCGGTGGCGAAGAGGGTATGCTTCATCAGAACGCTTTTGTAGGCGGTGCAGAACTGAACCATCAGTTCCTTCTTCTTGTCATGGGCCAAAAACGCGATATTCACAGAAGTCACTCCTTTTGCATCTTCTATTTATTTTTTGGAAACAAAACCTGAATGAAGGAAATTGTGCTTTAGCGTAACAAAACATGCTGTCATTGCGAACCAGTCCGCAGACTGGTGTGGCAATCCCCCGGTTAGAGGGG
>JBJEYY010000103.1:0-2409 GCA_051887095.1 Faecousia sp.
ATGGGCGTCATGGCTCTGGAAATGGAGGCCGCCGCCCTGTACATGAACGCCGCCCGGTACGGCAAGCGGGCGCTGTGCATCTGCACCATCTCCGACCATGTGCTCAAGGGCGTGGAAACCACCTCCCAGGAGCGGCAGACCGCCTTCACCACCATGATGAAGGTGGCGCTGGATGTGGCCGTGGCCATGGAAGGCAAGTAAACCCATGAACGAAACCGAGTATACTCCAATCATCCGTCCCCGGGTGCGGCTGCTGGGCCAGCCTTTGGGACTGGGGCTTCCCCTGGCTCTGGCAGGAGGCTTTCTGGGCTTCAATATGATGCTGGCCCTTCTGGCGGAAACTCAGTGGGTTATGTGGCTTGTCACCCTGGTGATGGCCGCCGCATTCCTCGCCATGTTCGCTCTGGGCATTAGCTACCTGCTTTCCCCCTTCGAACGGCTGCGCATCAGCCCCGAGGGGGTGGAGCTGGTGCTCTGGGGGCTGACGCTGCGCCGGATTCCCAAGGACACCATTCGTTCCGTCACCGCCACCACCCGGGAAATCATCGTCCGGCGGAAGGATTGTGATCTGTACCGGCTGAAAATCAACCCCAACGGCTCCTGGCCCCAAAACCGGAGCCTTTGGCTGGACTGGTCTGTGGCCACCGAGGAGGCACTGAAAAGCTGCCTTCCCAACGTGAATTTTCTATTCTGACGGAGGCATTCTATGAAACGCGTTTTTCTCATTGTTCTGGATTCCTGCGGCGTGGGCGCCGCTCCCGACGCCGCCGACTTCGGGGACACGGGAACCAACACCCTTCGCTCCTGCGCCCAAACCGGCCAGCTTCTGATCCCCAATCTCATCGCCGCGGGCATCGGAAATATGGACGGGGTAGACCATCTTCCCGCCGTCCCTGCCCCCCGGGGAGCCGTGGCCCGGCTGCGGGAGGCATCCCTCGGCAAGGACACCACCATCGGCCACTGGGAAATTGCCGGTATCGTATCTCCCACACCCCTGCCCACCTACCCCCAGGGCTTTCCGCAGGAGGTTCTGGACGCTTTCGAAGCGGCCACCGGCCGGGGCATCCTGTGTAATCTTCCCTATTCCGGCACCGATGTGATCCGGGACTACGGGAAGGAGCACCTGGAAACCGGTAAGTGGATCGTCTACACCTCCGCCGACTCCGTATTCCAGGTGGCCGCCCATGAGGAAATAATTCCTCTGGAGGAGCTTTACGAGGCCTGCCGCAAGGCACGCTCCATCCTCCGGGGCAAGCATGGCGTGGGCCGGGTCATCGCCCGTCCCTTTGTT
Source organism: Faecousia sp. (assembly GCA_051887095.1). GTDB lineage: Bacteria > Bacillota > Clostridia > Oscillospirales > Oscillospiraceae > Faecousia. The sequence continues at coordinate 1,292 of JBJEYY010000103.1, forward strand.
GGCGACCCGGAAACCGGCTTCCGGCGCACCAGCAACCGCCACGACTTCTCCCTGGAGCCCCCCGGGCGCACCATGCTGGACGCGGTAAAGGAAGCAGGCCAGGCCTGCATCGCCGTGGGAAAGATTCAGGATATCTTCGCGGGCCGGGGCACCACGGAGTACGTCTATAACAAAAGCAACGCCGACGGCATGGCCCACGCCCTCCACTACGCCCGGCAGGACTTCCGGGGGCTGTGCTTTGTGAACCTGGTGGACTTCGACATGGTCTATGGCCACCGCCGGGATCCTCTGGGCTACGCCCGTGCCCTGTCGGAGTTTGACGCCTGGCTGGGGGACTTCCTCAAAGAGATGGGACCTGAGGATCTTTTGATGATCACCGCCGACCACGGCTGCGACCCCTGCTACACCGCCTCCACGGACCATACCCGGGAGTACGTTCCCCTGGTGGTGCTGGGGCAGCAGGTGAAGCCCGTCAATCTGGGGACCCGAAACAGCTTCGCGGACATCGCCGCCACGGTGACAGAGCTGCTGGGCGTTCCCTTCGAAACCCCCGGCAGGAGCTTCGCCCCGCAAATTCTTCGCTGAAGCATTGGAGGCCAATATGACACCCGAAAAACTGGTTAGCATGGCCATGGAGGCCATGGAGCACGCCTATGTCCCCTACTCCGGCTACAAGGTGGGAGCGGCCCTGCTCTGCGCCGACGGAAGCGTGTATTGCGGCTGCAACATTGAAAACGCGTCCTACAGCCCCACCAACTGTGCCGAGCGCACCGCCTTCTTCAAGGCTGTCTACGACGGCCACCGGGACTTCCTAGCCATCGCCGTCTGCGGCGGGAAGGACGGGGTCATCACGGGAGCCTTCCCCCCCTGCGGCGTCTGCCGCCAGGTCATGCGGGAGTTCTGCCGGGATGATTTCCTGATCTATCTGGTGGGCGCAGAGGGAAGCTTCGAAACCGTCACCCTCTCCCAGCTGCTTCCCTACAGCTTCAGCGCCGCAGAGCACATGAAATAAGCCTCCACGCCTCAGGAGGCAGACAAATTGTTGTTTACAGTTGCGCACTCAAAAAAAGCTGTCATTGCGAGCCAGTGCGCACACTGGCGTGGCAATCCCCCAAGGA
>JBJEYY010000104.1:0-2395 GCA_051887095.1 Faecousia sp.
AAAGGAACCAAGTAACGATTACCACCAAAAATCGCACATCTCCCACTCTTCAGGGCACTTTTCGGTACATTTCCCCTCTAACCGGGGGATTGCCACACCAGTGTGCGCACTGGCTCGCAATGACAGCGTTTATTTAGAGCGCATTTGTAAACAGCAATTTACCTGCAAGTGTTTTCCTGAATCTACTTTTGGAAAATGAGGTGTTTCCATGGATTTTGTGTATATTATTTTCTCGCTTGCGTTGGCGGTGTTTAATCTGTACAGGGGCCTGAATTGGCTGAATATCATGAACTTCATTTTCGCGCTTGCGTGGTTGGGAATTGGAATTGTCCTTGCAGTGAGATACTGGAAGAAAAACAGAAATAATCAGGAGGAGTAAGATTATGGTCAAGCATATTGTACTGTATACCCTGAAGGAAGGCGTGGACAAGGAGGAAGCGGTGAAGCTGATTGCTTCCGTCTTGGAGCCGTTGGTTGGGAAGATTCCGGGTCTTCTGCACCTGGAGATTCGCCGGGCCTTCAACGGCATGGACTATGCCCTCTACTCCGAATTTGAGAGCAGGGAGGCCCTGACCGCCTACGCCTCCCATCCCCTGCACCTGGAAGCAAAGGGGCACTTTCATCATCTGCTGAATACCCGGGTTGCCGCTGACTACGAGTGCTGAGGAGAAGAATATGAAAGCGATTGTTACCGTTGTGGGCCAGGACCGGGTTGGCATCATTGCCGGCGTATGTACCGCGCTGGCAGAGTTTAATGTAAATGTGCTGGACATCAGCCAGACCGTTATGCAGGGCTATTTTACCATGATGATGGCCACGGAGGTTTCCGAATGCAACGTACCTCTGGCGGAGCTTGCCACCCGGATGGAGTCCATCGGCAAGGAAATGGGCCTGTCCATCCGCGTTCAGCGTGAGGATATCTTCCAGGCCATGCACCGGATCTGAGGAACTGCCATGCTGAATCAACATGATATTTTGCAGACCCTGGATATGATCGACAAGCGGCACCTGGATATCCGCACCATCACCATGGGCATCAATTTGCTGGATTGCTGCGACCCGGATCCGGAGCGCTGCTGCGAAAAAATCTATGAAAAAATCACCCGCTGTGCCAAGGATCTGGTGAAGGTGGGCGAGGACATTGAGAAGGAATTCGGGATTCCCATTGTGAATAAGCGGATTTCCGTAACACCCATGGCATTGGTGGCGGGAGCCTGCCGCACGGATTCCTATGTGGAAATGGCGAAAACGATGGATCGGGCGGCGAAGACCTGCGGGGTCAACTTCATCGGCGGGTTCTCCGCCCTGGTGCAAAAAGGGGCCACAGAAGGGGACTGGAAGCTGATCCGCTCGATTCCTGAGGCCATGGCCGCTACGGAGCGGGTCTGTGCCAGCGTGAATGTGGGCTCCACCCGGGCGGGCATCAACATGGATGCCGTGGCGGAGATGGGCCGGGTCGTGAAGCGTACCGCGGAGCTGACCGCGGACAACGACGGCCTGGGCTGCGCCAAGGTGGTGGTTTTTGCCAACGCGGTGGAGGACAACCCCTTTATGGCGGGATCGTTCCACGGGGTTGGGGAGCCGGAGTGCGTGCTGAACGTGGGCGTTTCCGGTCCCGGCGTGGTATATCACGCCCTGCAGAGTGTGAAGGGACAGCCCTTTGACGTGGTGGCGGAAACCGTGAAGAAAACCGCCTTCCAGATTACCCGGATGGGGCAGATTGTGGGACGGGAGGCCTCCAAACGGCTGGGCGTGCCCTTCGGCATCGTGGATCTGAGTCTGGCACCCACTCCCGCGGCGGGGGACAGCGTGGCCAGAATCCTGGAGGAAATGGGCCTGGAAGTCTGCGGAACCCATGGAACCACTGCCGCGCTGGCACTGCTGAACGACGCGGTGAAGAAGGGAGGCGTCATGGCCTCCAACCATGTGGGCGGGCTTTCCGGAGCGTTTATCCCTGTATCCGAGGACGAGGGCATGATTGCCGCCGCGGAGTCCGGCACTCTGGTGCTGGATAAGCTGGAGGCCATGACCTGTGTCTGTTCTGTGGGCCTGGATATGATCGCCGTTCCCGGGGACACCTCCGCCGCTACTATTTCCGCCATCATTGCCGACGAGGCGGCCATTGGTATGGTTAACTCCAAGACCACCGCCGTGCGGATTATTCCCGCTCCCGGAAAGCAAGTGGGAGATCGGGTGGAAATGGGAGGACTTCTGGGCAGCGCCCCGGTGATGCCGGTTCACCCGGAGTCTGCGGAAGCTTTTGTTGCCCGGGGTGGGAGAATCCCGGCTCCGCTGCAGAGCCTTAAGAACTGAGCGGAGCATCGGCTGTGGGAATTCGCTTCGTCTGTGATGTAAATAGATGTGACCCATCTACAAGAAGAAAATTTACGATGTG
>JBJEYY010000105.1:0-2391 GCA_051887095.1 Faecousia sp.
GCGGACCGCTAAACAACATTTTACCGAGCAGCTGAGGAAAGCCGATAAGCACATTATATATTGTGTTTATCGGCTTTCCTCAGCTGCTTGGCAGAAATGATGTATACTCAAAAGAGGTTGTCTTCCCAAGCGAGCAAAGCGAGTCGAGGGATCTGCGCATTTCGTTTGCTTTTGCACGAAATTCAATGGGAAGATCCCTCGACTCGGCATAGCCTCGCTCGGGATGACAGGGTTTTCGCATGTATGCAAACAACAATTCATACTATCGGTTATAGTAAGCTATACAATAAATTGTTGTTTACACTACACTTCTCAGATTTCCTGTTATGTTTAACGGTCGTCCGCTGGAGCTGTCTGAGCTGGATGCGGTGGCCCCTGCGATTCTTGAAATGTGGTTTCCGGGCACAGAAGGTGGGAACGCTGCCGCGGAGTTGATTTTCGGGAGAGCAAATCCCTGTGGCAAGCTGGCAATGACCTTCCCAAGAAGCGTCGGGCAATGTCCGATCTATTATAACCATCCCAATACCGGCCGTCCCCACTGGACAAGGGCGGCGGAGCACTGGGGATACACCTCCGACTATATTGACTGCGCCACATTGCCGCTGTATTCCTTCGGACACGGACTTTCCTACGCCCACTTTGTATACGTGGGTATGACGCTCTCCGACCATCAGCTGAGCGCGGAGGGAAGCATACAGGTTTCGGTGAAGGTTCGAAATGAAAGCCCGGTGCCAGGAAAGGAAACGGTGCAGCTGTATATGCAGGACCCGGTAGCCTCGGTGGTCCGGCCGGTGCAGCAGCTGATCGGATTCCGGAAAGTGGCTTTCGCACCCTGGGAGGAAAAGAAGATCGAATTTACACTGACGGAGCCGATGCTCCGGTTCTGGAATTTTGATATGCAGTTTGTGTCCGAACCGGGAGAAATCCGGCTCATGGCAGGCTGCGCGGATCACTTTGTGCTGACTGACAGGATATGGCTGAAATAAGGAAATAGGCACTTTTATGAACTGCCGTATTACTCTTTGTTCTCTTCGACTGATATTCATAATTTGACCAGAGCTTAAAATGAATCGTGCCGGAAAGCAATTTCCGGCACGATCAGTTTTATGTGACTTGATCCGAGGATGGTTAGGAAAGCTTACTTGATGATCTCCTGCTTGGGTTTATCTGCGGCAGGCACCTCCTGTTTGGGAAGCTTCTTCTCCTTGAGGACCACTGCGGTTCGGGCGGGGAGGTAGAGTTCCACGTAGTGCTTTCCGTCGAACTGCTTGGTGGGATAGGTCATGTGGGCAATAAGCTCCTGGCCACCGTACTGCTTGTCGTCGCTGGAGAGGCAGACCGTATACTCCGCAGCATCCTGGACCGGGACGAGCACATTGGTCAGGGACTTGCTGGGATGGAAATTGAAGGCGAAGAGCAGCCCCTTCCGGGAGAAGACGATGGTTTTCTCCGGGGCCTTCATCAGACGAAGGTCGCCCATTCGCTGGGTGAACAGGTGATTCTCTTTGGTCAGGTGGATCATATCCCGGTCAAAATCGTTCAGCCACTGGTATTTGAGCAGGCCGTTGTTCTTCAGGCTCCATTGCCGGCGGCAGTAATGGAAGCTCCAGCCGTTGCCCTCCCGGGGGAAGTCAATCCACTCGGGATGGCCGAACTCGTTGCCCATGAAGTTCAGGTAGCCCTCGCCGCCGCCAGCCAGGGTGAACAGGCGGATCATCTTGTGCAGGGCAATGGCCCGGTCGATGACCAGATTATGGGTGGATTTTTCCATGTCGGTGTACATGGCGGCGTCCGCCAGACGGAAAATCATGGTCTTGTCGCCCACAAGGGCCTGGTCGTGGCTCTCCACATAGGCGATGGTATTCTCTCCAGGACGGCGCAGGCACATACTGGCCCACATCCCGGCGATGTCCCAATCCTCATCCTTGCGCTCCTTCACGGTACGGATCCACATATCCGGCAAGCCCATGCCCAGGCGGTAGTCAAAGCCGATGCCGCCGTCCTCAATGGGCAGGCACATACCGGGCATACCGGACATATCCTCGGCAATGGTGATGGCCTTGGGGTTCACCTGGCGGATCAGCTCGTTGGCAAGCTGCAGGTAGGTGATGGCTTCGGTGTGGGTGTTGTAGGAGAAATACTTGTCGTTGGAGTTAAAGTCTGTGCCCAGGCCGTGGTCATGATAGAGCATGGAGGTGACGCCGTCAAAGCGGAAGCCGTCGAAATGGTACTCGGTCATCCAGAACTTCAGATTGCTCAGCAGGAAGTGAATGACCCCGTCCTTGCCGTAGTCAAAGCACTTGGTGCCCCAGGCGGGATGATCGCCCTTGCCGCCATCGTGGAAGAACTGCCAGGTGGTGCCGTCGAACATATTGATGCCCTCGGCGGTGT
>JBJEYY010000106.1:0-2388 GCA_051887095.1 Faecousia sp.
TTCCGTTCAACCGGGGGATTGCCACACCAGTCTGCGGACTGGTTCGCAATGACAGTTCTATTTTAGTGCTGTGAACAACAATTTTTCTGAGAGATTCTCTATAGAAACTGAAAAATCCCCCCGATTGCGGCGGCAATCGGGGGGATTTTTCAGGCGTTGACGGAATCGATGAAGCGGAGGAAGGCGGCCTGGCCTTCGGGGGTACGCTTGTAGATGCCCGCGTCCTCCAGCACCCCGGCGAATACCCGGCCGGTTTCCTGGAGGAGAATCTCCAGGGCGTTGTCAGGGGTGAAGCTGTGGCGGGTTTTCAGCTCCGTGACCCAATCGGCGTGCTTGGCCAAAACGGGATCGGAGGCGATGTCCCGACCATCGGTGATGGCCTGTGCCAGGTCGGTCAGCTCCTGCTTTAAGCGGCTGGGAAGCACCGCCAGGCCCATGACCTCGATGAGGCCGATGTTCTCCTTCTTGATGTGGTGCTTGTCCGCGTGGGGGTGGAATACACCCAAAGGATGCTCTGGTGTGGTGATGTTGCACCGGAGCACCAGATCCATCTGGTAATTCTCTCCGGAGCGGCGGGCGATGGGGGTGATGGTGTTGTGGGGCTCCCCGTCGGAGAAGGCCAGAACTCCCACGCTTTCGTCGGTGTAGCTGCGCCAATGATTCAGCAATCTCTCGGAAAGCTCCGCCAGGGCAGCGGGATCCGGCCCCTCCAGCCGCAGGACGCTCATGGGCCACTTGACGATGCCGGCCTTGATATCCTTGAAGCCCCGGAAGGTGACTTCCCGCTCCACCGGGGCCGCCTCCATGGCGAAGCGGTAATGGCCGCCCTGGAAGTGCTCGTGGCTTAATATGGAGCCGCCCACAATGGGAAGGTCCGCGTTGGAGCCCACAAAATAGTGGGGGAAGGTGGTAACGAAGTCCAGGAGCTTTTCAAAGGCTGCCCGGTCGATCTTCATGGGCACATGGCGGGAATTGAACACGATGCAGTGCTCATTGTAGTACACATAGGGGGAATACTGCAAAAACCAGTCTTCGCCCCGGATTTCCAGGGGGATGATCCGGTGGTTGGCCCGGGCGGGGTGGTTCATGCGGCCGGCGTAGCCCTCATTCTCCCGGCAGAGCTGGCACTTGGGATAGCCGGACTGGGGGGCGTTCTTGGCGGCGGCGATGGCCTTGGGGTCCTTCTCGGGCTTGCTGAGGTTGATGGTGATGTCCATGTCGCCGTACTCGCTGGGGTATTTCCAGCGCATGTCTTTCGCGATGCGGTAGCGGCGGATGTAGTCCGTGTCGCAGCTGAGGCGGTAGTACCAGTCGGTGGCCTCCCGGGGGCTGCGGGCGTATTTCTCCCGGAAGGCGGGAATGATCTCCCGGGGCATGGGAGTCAGCGCACCCATGATCCGGGTGTCGAAAATGTCCCGGGAGGTGATGTCATCCTGGCACAGGCCCCGCTCCACGGCGAAGGCGAGGATACCGGAGAGAATCTCCTCCAGCTCCTCGGTCTGGGGCTCGTCGGAGGGGGTGTAGTCATCCAGGCGGAGCAGGTCCAGTAGTCTGTTCAGGAGGACCTGGTGATCCTCCGGCTGGGCCAGTCCCCGATTCATGGCGTAGGAAACCAGGGAATCAATATAGGTTTCAATTTTCATGGCTGCGCTCCTTGTTCCTGGGGAAAGGCTTCCACACCGCCCTGGGGACGGATGGACAGAACATGGCAGGCTCCTTCGCCCAGGGCCGCGTCAATGCCGGAACGGAAGGAATCCAGCAGGTCGAAGGGAACAAAGGCCTGGACGGTGCCAGCGAAGCCGCCGCCGTGGATCCGGTAGGCACCCCGGCCCTGGAGGTAGTGCTCACACAGGGCAAGAGACACGGCAACATCCTGGTGGGTGGTATAGCCCGCGGGAATGACATTTTGCAGATACATATAGGAGGAGTAGCCGCTTTCCTTAATCAGAGCCAGGAAGGTGTCGAAATCGCCGTTTCTCAGGGCGGCCACCTGACGGGGCACCCGGGCGTTCTCCTGGTAGAAGTGGATGCAGCGCATCACCGCCCGGTCGCCGCAGGCTTTGCGCAGCTCGGGCAGCTTTTCATAGAAGTCCTGCTCGTCAATCTGGGTCAGCACTTCCTTGCCCATGCACTCGGCCACGGCCTTGATCTCTCCGGGGATGGCGGCGTATTCATCGGTAAGGTCCGCGTGGCTGGCACGGCTGTCGATGATGCACAGGGCATGGCCGCAGGCGGAGAAGTCAAAGTCCACAGGCTCAATCACCGGGTGCTCCTTGTCGAAAAAGTCGATGGTAACCAGATTCCCCACCGCGGAGGCCATCTGATCCATCAGGCCGCAGGGCTTGCCGAAGAACACATTCTCGGCGTACTGGCCGATCTGGGCAATCT
>JBJEYY010000107.1:0-2383 GCA_051887095.1 Faecousia sp.
TGGATGAGCCCTCCATGGGTCTGGCTCCCATTCTGGTGGATCAGATTTTCGACATTATCAAGGAACTGCACAAGGCGGGAACCACCATCCTCCTGGTGGAGCAGAATGCCCGCAAGGCGCTCCAGGTGGCCGACCGGGCCTATGTTCTGGAAACCGGCTCCATCACCTTGAGCGGTACCGGCGCGGAGCTGGCCAGCTCTGATGCGGTGAAAAAAGCATATCTCGGCGGTTAATTCCCGACACCCTCTGCATACAATGTGCAGGGGGTGTTTTTTATGTGCCGGAAACGTCATATGCATGGTTGGTGCATGATCTGTCTGGGGTTTGGCGTGATGGTGGGGCACTGCCTGAATTCCTGGTTTCTCTGCGCGGCAGGTGGGTTCGTACTGGTGGTGGTTGGTTTCTGTACCCTGCGAAGAAGATAACATGGTGAGCCTTTCGGTGGAAAATTGTTGTTTACACTACACGTTCCAAATTTCCTGTCATTGCGAACCAGTCCTCAGACTGGTGTGGCAATCCCCCGGTTGAATGGGGAAACGGACCGAAAACCGCCCTAAAACCTTTGGGGATTGCCACGCCAGTTTGCGAACTGGCTCGCAATGACAGCGTTTTATTAGGCGTGTAAGCGTAAACAACAATTTTCCTTCCAAGGAATATCCTTGTCCATGGGGGAATATGCTTTGGTATCACTGCGTGGAGAAGGAGTGACCCGTATTGGAGATGCAATTCAAAAACATGGAATGTGCCTGCCTGGATGTCTGTCTTCGGGAGGTTCAGAATTCGGAAGGGACACTGGAGATTCGTGTGCCGGACGGGATGCCGGATATTGGAAAGATCCTTGCCGCCTGGGGTCAGCCCATCCTGAGAGGGAAGGAATGGAGAAGCGAGAATATATCCTTTTCCGGCGGGATGATGGTATGGGTCTTGTACGCGCCCGAGGATGATACGCCGGTGCGCTGTCTGGAGGGCTGGATTCCCTTCCAGATGCGGTGGGAACTTCCGGGTGACACCCGGGACGGGCAGATGCGCATTGGTTTGTCTACTCGTTTTGTGGATGCCCGTTCTATATCCGCAAGAAAAATCATGGTCCGCGCCGGTCTGGCAGCATTGGCAGAGGCCTGGGTTTTGGGGGAAACACAGCTGTTTTCACCGGATTCCGTTCCCGAAGAGGTGGAGCTGAGAAAGCAGCGTTTTCCCCTGCGGCTGATGAAGGAGGCAGGAGAGAAGACCTTCCTGCTCAGCGAGGAGCTGACCATTCCCGGTTCCGTGCCTCAGCCGGAAAAAATCCTCTGCTGTGTGCTCAGGCCGGAGATTACGGAGCAAAAGGTCCTGGGTGGCAAGGTGGTGTTCCGCGGCAATGGGAACCTGCATATGCTCTGCAGCACCGAGGACGGCCAGCTGAACAGTCTGGACTTTCCGCTTGCCTTTTCCCAGCTGGCGGATCTGGAGGAAAGCTATTCCGGCGATGCGCAGGTAAGTATTCGCCTGTGTGCCACGACCCTGGAGCCGGAAATCGATGATGAGGGAATGCTGCGTCTGAAAGGCGCCCTGGTTGCCCAGTACCTGGTAGATGATCTTCAGACGGTGGAGGTGGTTACAGATGCCTACAGTCCCGGAAGAGGCCTGGAAAAGGACGTCCAGGAGCTGCGCCTTCCGGTAATCCTGGACAGCCGTCAGGAGAGCCTGTTCGGGGAGCAGACCCTTCCGGTGAAAGCTTCCGCCGCTTTGGATGTGCAGCTTCTGGCGGATTTCCCGGAAATCCGGAAGGATGGGGAGGATGCGGAAATCAGGCTGCCCGGTTCCATGCAGGTGCTCTACTATGACGAGAAGGGGAGCGTGCAGAGTGCTTCGGCACGCTGGGAGGCTAAGCACATCCTTCGTGCCAACGGAGAGGCCCGGGTTTGCGCTCATCCACTGACAACACCGGAGCCTCAGCTGCTGATGGGCGGAGATCGTATGGATGCGCGCTGGGAGTTTCCGCTGGAGCTTGTAACAATGGGGTATACGGATATTCCCATGGTCACAGGGTTCCAGCTGGGGGAAGCGCGCAAGCCCGATCCCAACCGCCCATCCCTGATTCTGAAGCGCGTGGGGACGGACGGTTTGTGGGAGATTGCCAAGAGTACCGGCTCCACCATGGAGGCGATCCGAAAAGCAAATGGTCTGAAGGAAGAACCGATGCCCGGCCAGATGCTCCTGATTCCGGTGGGAATGTAACAGGGTAGATCGGAAAATTGTTGTTTGCAGGGCTGGGCCCGTGGCCAATGCGTTACGTACTTGGGGCAGTTGTCCAACATCCTTAGGGCCCCTCGACCGCGGTTCCGCAGCTAAATTGTTGTTTAGCGTAACAAAACATGCTGTCATTGCGAGCCAGTGCGCACAC
>JBJEYY010000108.1:0-13008 GCA_051887095.1 Faecousia sp.
GGGGGATTGCCACGCCAGTGTGCGCACTGGCTCGCAATGACAGCGTTTATTTGGTACGCTAAACAACAATTTATCTGTATAATACCCATATTATAAAAAGAACCCCCGTCCCTGTCAAACCCTTTTCGGTTCTGACCGGGGAGGGGGATTCTTATGCTTCTTTCCTGGTAAACCACCAGGCCAGGGCCAGGGCGCTGATGCCGCCCACCAGCTTTCCTACAATCATGGCAGGGAGCACCTCCGGGGCAAACCCGGCGGTAAAGCCCAGGTGGTCGCCGAATACAAAGGCCGCGGACACGGCGAAGGCGATGTTCATCACCTTGCCCCGGGGGTTCATGTCCTTCACCATGCCGAAGGTGGCGATGGAGTTGGCAAGGCTGGCAATCAGTCCTGCTGCCGCCGCGTCATTGATGCCCAACAGCCTGCCCCCGGCCATCAGAGGCTTCCGCAGAAGCCGGGTGATCACCGCCACCATGGGGAAAGCCCCCGCCAGCACGATGGCAATGGCCCCCACAGTCTCAAACCCCTCGGAAATGGGGGCCATGCCGGGAATCAGCACATATCCCGTCAGGGCCTGCCAGATTGCAGCTGCCAATCCCACGGTAATCAGAGCAACCACGATCTTCCCGAATACCTCAAAGCCCCGCACCATGGCCTTCTCCGCCCGCCACAGGCCCAGGGCAATCAGGGCCGCAATCAGCACAATGGGGGTCAGGTTCCTGGCCACCATCCCCAGGGGATATCCGGCGGTGAGGCCCCCCGCCAGCACCCCCAGGGGGATGGTGACCACGCCGTAGAGGATGCCCCGGGCCATGGCGGGCCGATCCTCTTCCTTCAGGATGCCCATGGCCACGGGGATGGTGAAGACCACCGTGGCACCCAGCATGGAGCCGTTGATCACGCCCCCCAGCAGCGCCGCCCGGGGGTCATCGGTCAGCTGGGCCGCCAGGGAGCCGCCGCCCATGTCGCAGGCCAGAATGGTGCCCGCGAACATGGCAGGGTCCGCCCCCAGGAAGGTATACACCGGAACCACCACGGGCCGCAGGAGCGCCGCCAGCACCGGGGCCAGGCACACGATTCCCACCATGGCCAGGGCCAGGGAGCCCATGGCGAGAATCCCTTCCTCAAATTCCTTCCCCAGTCCCCAGCGGTTTCCCAGAATCCGGTCCAATGCACCCGCCAGGGCGAACAGGGCCATCACCGCAATGAGGATTTCATGGGCTGACATGCCGCCCCTCCTGATCTACAATGGCCACCACCGCCGCGTCCACCGGGGCGTCCATGCAGTACCGGCTTGCCACGGTTCCGGTAGCCAGCAAGACCTGATCCCCGGGGCCTGCCCCCACCTGGTCCGCCGCTACGATCTCCTCCCCGCAGCTTTCCACCACCAGGAAGGTCTGCCCCTGCAGACAGGCGGCCTTCCGGGTGGCCCAAACGGAGCCAATCACTTTTCCGATCTTCATTCCGATCCCTCCAAAATCTCCTTTGCCAGGGGGGTGAGCACCGCCCCCGGGCCTGGGTGGGCCCCCCGGCTGCGCAAAGCCCTAGCCTCCTCCGCCGTAACCAGGCGCTTGCGGCCCCCGTCGGTGAACAGCACCCCCCAGTTCTTCAGCTCCCGCTGGGCGGCGGTGAGGCTGCCGGACAGGCCCCGGTTTTTGGGGCACTCCGGCAGTCCCGGGGTGTACAGGTACACACTCTTCCCCTGGGCCAGGGCAGTCAGCACCCGCTCCTCCCGGAACCGCAGCAGCTGTCCCAGCTCCAGCGACCCGATGACCACCGCGTCATAGGGCTCCCGGTCGGTGTAGGAAAACCCCAGCTCTCCCCCCGGCTCCTTTCCGATGAGCAGTGCCCGGTTCATGGGAGAATCCTCCCCAGACTGTGCTTGCCCAAACCGCAGGCGTTGGCCTCGTCGAAGTCTAGGTGCACCGCCGCCCGGAACTGGGGGTCTACCCGCACCGTCACATCCTGGAATACCGCCGGACGGTCGGTAAAGGTCTGCAAAGACACCGTCTGGCCGTCCGCCACCCCGAAATGGTCCGCCTCCTCCGGGCTCAGGTGGATGTGCCGCTGGGCGGCGATGACCCCATGGGGAAGGGTCAGAGAGCCCAGAGGCCCCTTCAGGGTGATGCCCGGGGTATCCCGGGTATCTCCGGACATCCGCACCGGAGGGGTAATCCCCAAAGTGCGCCCATCCGTAATGGAAATTTCCACCTGGGCCTCCTTCCGCTCCGGGCCAAGGACGGCCACATTGGTGAATTCCCCCCTCTCCCCCACCAGGGTCAACCGCTCGTTGGCCAGAAACTGCCCCGGCTGGGACAGGGGCCGCTTGGGGGTCAGAGGATGGCCGAAGAGTGCCTTTGCCTGATCCGCGGTCAGATGCACATGCCGCCCGGAGGCCTCCAGCGGCACAAACAGAAGCTTCGTCAGCCGAAGCGCCAAAGCATCCAAAGTCTGCTGATCCATAGTTTCCTCCTTTTGTATCCGCTATGTGCCCGAATACCAGAAAGATAAATTGTTGTTTGAAAGGGTGCGTTGCAAATTACCTGTCATTGCGAACCAGTCCGCAGACTGGTGTGGCAATCCCCCGGTTGAAAGGAAACAGGTAACGATTACCACCAAAAACCGTAACAATCCACGTTTTTGGGCGCGTTTCGTTACGTTTCCCCTCTAACCGGGGGATTCCCACGCCAGTGTGCGCACTGGCTCGGAATGACAGGAAACCTGAAGGAGAAGCCGCTAAACAACAATTTACCGTTCTTCCTCCTGCTTCCTGCCTGCCTTTTCCCGGATCATCAGGATATACACCATGCTGCTCATCCGGTTCATGGCCCGGAGGATGTCGGGTCGCTGGGCGCTCCCCTCCGGGGTTACAAACGCCGCCGCGGCGCTTAGCTCTGCCTCCCGGACGGCGCAGCGCACCCGGTTTAGGCGCAGCACCTCCCGGGAGTCCCGGACATCGGGCATGAAGTGGGGCTGGCCGTAGAAGTCCTGGGGAAAGTGGCTCCTTTTGCGAAGCTCCTCCTCCGTCAGGCCGCAGAGCTTCCCATCGGGGAGGGGCTCCTCCAAAACATCGCACCGGATGATCCGCCGGGCCAGCTCCAGCACCTCCCCCAGGTCCTTTTCCAGGTGGGGAAAATCCTGACCGCACAGCAGCAGCTCCGCTTCCAGACTGTCCAGCTTCCCCCGGAATACAATCCGGGGGTGGTTCTTGGGCACCAGCACCTGGGCGTTTAAGTGGGTCATGTGCTCGGGCTTGCCCTCCATGAAGCCCCCGGAAAGGAGCTTATACCGCTCCGGGGCCGCCTGGGAGGCCGGGAGGATTTCGATCCGCTCCCGGGTCAGGTAGTCCCGGGCGGAGGCTGTCATCCGGTCCCCGGTTCCCAGGTAGAAAACCCGTTTCCCGTCCCGGTTGCGCAGGTTTTCCCGAACGGCTTGCTCCGTGTAGAGCATCTCTTACTTGCCCTGGGGAGGGGCGGGGGTGTGGCGGCCCTTGGGCAGAATGGCGTCCACCTCCATGTGGGGCCGGGCAATGACATGGACGGAGATCAGCTCGCCCACCTTCTCGGCGGCGGCGGCCCCGGCATCGGTGGCCGCCTTCACCGCGCCCACGTCGCCCCGCACCATGACGGTCACCAGGCCGCCGCCCACCTGTTCCTTGCCCACCAGCTGCACATTGGCGGATTTCACCATGGCGTCCGCCGCCTCAATGGCCCCGATGAGCCCCTTCGTTTCGATCATACCAAGAGAATTCGTGTCCATAGTTCGTTCCTTTCCCGTAAAAACGGATTGTCAGTGAATACCAATTGTTACGATAAATTGTTGTTTAGCGCACAAAATAGAACTGTCATTGCGAACCAGCGCGCACGCTGGTGTGGCAATCCCCCGGTTAGAGGGGAAATGTATCGACAATTGCCCTACAGAGCGGGAAAACGTTGCGATTTTTGGTGGTAATCGTTACCTGGTTCCATTCAACCGGGGGATTGCCACACCACTTAAGCGGACTGGTTCGCAATGACAGAAAATCTGGGGCGCACCCTTACAAGCACCAATTTGCATGCCCGGTGGGGCGGAGGCGCATTTTTTGGGAAAAACTTTAGAATTTTGCCGAAAGCCGTCTTATTGCACAAAATAGAAATTGAAATTATTCCTTAGTTGTACAAAACAATGAAAACCAAAAAAACATTTGACATCCACCGGCGGACACGGTATTATAGACCATATTTATTCGTGCTTCTGTGCCCAAAGCGGGATATCCCGCTTTTTCGGGGAAGAATTCCCGGGAATGGAGTATGGGGGCCATGGGTAAATGAAATCTTAAAGGAGGAAAAGAAAATGAAGAAGTTTTTGGCACTGCTGCTGGCTCTGGCGATGATCGCCTCTCTGGCCGCCTGCGGCAGCAAGACCGATGCTCCCGCCACCACCGCGACGGAAGCTCCCGCCACCGAAGCTCCTGCTACTGAGGCTCCCACCGATCCCGCTGACGAGGTCGTCTACGCCGAGATGAAGAGCCTGTCCAACAAGGAGTACGGCGTCGACTATGTCTCCCTGTACAGCAAGTTCGGCAAGGACATCACCATCGACCAGGTTGTCGAGGATGATGAGAACGGCAACTGCTACATCGAGATCGACGGCGTGATGTACACCCTTGGTCTGGACTTCCTGTCCCGCGCCATGGTCTTCAACACCTCCGTCCCCGAGGGCGGCGAGTGGGAGACCGAGGATGACGTTTACGCCACCTGGTGGAAGCTGTACATCCAGCGCTGGAATAACCTGCTGCCTGAGATCCCCCTGTACTCCAACGAGTACTACGACCTGTACAACGCCCAGATCGGCGGCGTGCAGGAGTATCCCACCAACCCCTACTGGGGCCCCGCCGACGCTCTGATCGACTGGACCTCTGAGAAGGGCAACATCATCCTGGGCAACACCACCGACCTGTCCGGCAAGTTCCGTTACGCCACCTTCGGCGGCACCAACCCCGGCGCTTCTGACCTGGACATTCAGGACCTGATCGTCGGCCTGGAGACCGTTTCCACCACCAAGGAGGGCGGCTACCAGTGGAACGACACCGTCGTCAAGGATCACACCGAGGTTGACAACGAGGACGGCACCCGCACCTACACCATCACCATTTATGATGACCTGAAGTTCTCTGACGGCTCTCCTGTGACTGCCAAGAACTACGTGGTCTTCACCATGGCGTTCTCCACTCCTGTGGCCGCTCAGGCTGCCGGCAAGAACCACAACGCAGCTCTGAAGGTTGATGGCTTCGAGGCCTTCTCCAACTATGACGGCACCAACGCCGGTGAGACCACCGAGAACGGCGTGACCATCACCAAGGAGCTGTCCGGCCTGCGTCTGCTGGACGACTACACCTTCTCCGTGACCATTGCCGCCGAGCATCTGCCCTACTTCTATGCCATCACCTACGGCAGCTTCTCCGCTCAGTCCACCGCTCTGTGGATCGGCGACTGCGACATTGCTGACGACGGCAACGGCGTGTACTTCACCGATGACTTCTATGCCAAGAACGGCGATTCCTACGTGATGGCCGAGCACATCAAGGCTTCCGCCTGGAACGTGGACGACACCTATCCCTACTCCGGCCCCTATGTCATCAAGTCCTATGACGAGTCCGACAAGTCCGCTGTCCTGGCCATCAATCCCTACTTCAAGGGCAACTACGAGGGCACCAAGCCCGCCATCGAAGAGGTTGTCTACAAGAAGGTTGTTTCCCAGACCCAGATGGCTGACTTCACTGCCGGCAACCTGGACGTGATCGCCGGCATCACCGGCGGTGACGAGACCAACGAGGCTATTGCCACTGCCGATAACTCCAACGGCAAGTACGTCTACAGCCACTACAGCCGCGCCGGCTACGGCAAGCTGGGCTTCCGTGCCGACTTCGGCCCCGTCCAGTTCACCGAGGTCCGTCAGGCCATTGCTTACTGCATGGACCGCGCTCAGTTCGCCAAGGACTTCACCGGCGGCTACGGCGGTGTTGCTGACGGCCCCTACTACACCGGTTCCTGGATGTACAAGGCTGCTGTGGAGCAGGGCATGGTTCTGAATGCTTACGCTACCTCCGTTGACTCCGCCATCGAAGTCCTGGAGGAGGGCGGCTGGGTCTACAACGCTGAGGGCGGCGAGTACACCTCCGGCGTTCGTTACAAGAAGATCCCCGCTGCCGAGATGCAGGAGACCGACAAGACCTTCCAGTCCAAGGACGGCGCTTACGTAGTCACCGAAGTGAACGGCGATTACTACATGCCGCTGGTTCTGAACTGGTACGGTACCACTGATAACCCCTTCACCGATCTGCTGATGACCGGGTTCCTGGCCAATGAGAACCTGGCTACCGCCGGCTTCGTGATCCAGTACACCCTGGGCGACTTCGCGCCCATGCTGGATGAGCTGTATCAGGCTCCCATCTACGGTTACTACGCCGGCACTCCTCTGTACACCTGCTTCAACTTCGCCACCGGATTCACCTCCGCTGCTTACGACTACTCTTACAACCTGACCATCGATCCTGCTGAGTACGACAACTACTCCGCTTACTACATCAAGGACCTGGCCGATGCCTACTGGCTGGCCTGATCCTCTGAGGATCGGCGGATCTGAGTATCCCTAAGCAAATCCCCCACAGGGCAGGGGCTTCGGTCCCCGCCTTGTGGGAGTATGTGTATAATGCTCTTCCTTTCCCCGGCGCTTATTTGGTGTCTGCTTCGGTAAGGCGGGGGCGTGCTTCTGCCGGAAGGTCTTCTTCGCCAGAGCCAGGCCCCTGCCCTATCCTGGTCACCCCAAGAAGGCCTACTCAGCGGCCCATTTGAATGTGGACCCGCTTTTCATAAATAGAATGCATCCGTACCGGAATGTTTCATGCATCCGCCCGGATGCTTATACTCGCAACGAAACGAGGAAACGATATGGGAAAATATGTCTTAAAGCGAATTGCGTATATGCTCGTGGTTCTGGTAATCCTGTCCGTGATCATGTACCTGATCTACAGTCTTGTGCCCAGCAACCGGGCCTATACCGACGCGACTAACGAAATCAAGGCGCTGAAAAACGTGCTGCCAAAGGATCAGATCGATAAGAAATTTGACGAGCTATACCTGCAATATCAGCGCCGCTACGGTACGGATACGGACAATAAGCTGATCCGCTACCTTCGCTGGGTGGGTGTTTACCCGCTGTATGACGGTAGCTTTAACGGTCTGCTTCAGGGCAACTTCGGCTTCTCCTACGAGGCCCAGAAGCCGGTTATCGAAGTCGTCAAGGCGCCCATGATCAACACCATCAAAATTAACATCTGGGCAACGATCCTTGGCCTTGGAATTACCATTCCGCTGGGCATTGTCTGCGCCGTGAAGCGGGGCAGCAAAATGGACAACACGGTTCAGGTGCTGACCATTTTGGGCTACAGTCTGCCCACCTTTGTTATCAGCATTCTGTTCATCTGGCTGTTCTGCTCCAAGCTGGGCATCTTTCCGCCCAGCGGCATGAAAACCCCGGGCTCCAGCTATGTGGGCATGAAGAAGTTCTGGGACGAGCTGTACTACATGGCGCTGCCTTTGATTGTCATGACCTTCTCCTCCCTGGGCGGCATGACCCGGTACGTCCGGGCCTCCATGATTGACGCCCTGAGCATGGACTGCATCCGCACTGCCCGGGCCAAGGGTCTTCGGGAAAAGACCGTCATCTATTCCCACGCCTTCCGCAACGCCCTGATCCCCATTGTTTCCCTGGTGGTTAGTTGGTTCCTGGGCATCTTCAGCGGCTCTTTGGTCATTGAGAGCATGTTCGCTTACAACGGCATGGGCAAGCTGATGATCTCGTCCCTGCGTACCGCGGACTATGACGTGGTGCTGCTGATGCAGATGTTCTACGTGGCCATTTCCCTGCTGGGCAACCTGGTCATCGACATTGTCTACGGCATGGTGGATCCCCGTGTCCGCGTGGACAACTAAGCATAAGGAGGAAGAGAAAATGGCAGATAAGAATAATTCCTCCGGTCTGGGGGGCACCCTGAAAAGATGGCTGCTGCGGCTGTGGAAGGGCGGAAATGCCTTAAATGACGAGCTGGGCAAGAAGGACGACATGAGCGTTGAGGACATTGTAAGCCCCATGCAGCAGGTCCTTCGGAATTTCTTCGACCGTAAGATGGCGGTGATCGCCCTGGTGGTCCTGATCCTCATGTTTCTGGCGGTCTTTATCGGGCCCCTGTTCATGCCCAAGTATTATGACGCTTATACCGAAGTTACCCAGAAGAGCATCGGACCCAATATGTCCATGCTTTCCGTTCCCAAGGAGCTGCGCAACGATGTTAAGATGATCGACAGCTATGGCTCCTTCTCCGTGGGAGTTTCCAACGCTGGAAAGGTGTACGTCTGGGGCTCCACCAAAATCGGTACCACCGGTGTGGATATGGCGGACATTCCCGAGGACGTTCTCAATTCCAACATTGTGATGGTCGCCGCCGGTATTGACCACGCCGTGGCCATTGACGACCAGGGCATGATCCATGCCTGGGGCAACAACCGCCTGGGCCAGTACGCCGTGCTGAAAGACGGCGAGGAGCCCAACCCCAACATCGCCTATATGCCTCAGGAGCTGGTGGAAAACGGCGTGGATGTGAACAATGTGAAGAAACTGACCTGCGGCTATCAGTGCAGCGCCATTCTGATGAACGACGGTTCCTTCTACCTGTGGGGCAATAAGCTGACCTACGCCAACATTGATCTGTTCCTGAACGCGGGGAATATGTATGACCTGGACTTCACCCTGAACTATATCGTGGGCATCAACGGCAAGCGCACCAGCATCTTCACCGGTTCCCGGGGCCTTTACGATGTGGTGAGAACCCAGGTGGGCGGTCAGGCCGTCAAGATCAAAGATTACCTGAACGGCCGGAAGATCGAGTCCATCACCGCAGCCAACAATACCATGTGTTTGCTGCTGGACGACGGCAGCGTGTGCTTCGCCGGTGACTTCGCGGGCAACATGACCCCGGTGCCGGAGCTTCCCGCGGATGAGGATTTCGTCCAGATTGTGGCCGGTTCCTATCACTACTCCGGCCTGACCAACAAGGGCAACATCTACTCCTGGGGCGGAAATACCCTGAATCAGACCGAGGTGCCCAAGAACTACGAGGGCGCCGTGAAGCTTTACAGCGGCGCTTTCCAGACCTACGCGGTCAACGAAAACGATGAGGTCGTCGCCAAGTGGGGCCTGAGGGGCTACCTCTTCGGCACCGATACCGCCGGTGCGGACATCTTCCAGCGGATTATCAACGGCGGCAGGATGACCATGACCATCGGTGCGGTGGCTGTCATCATCTCCTCGGTGATCGGCATCATCATTGGCTGTATCTCCGGATATTTCGGCGGAAAAGTGGATATCCTGCTGATGCGGGTGGCGGAAGTTTTCAACGCCATTCCCTTCCTGCCCTTCGCCATGATCCTCAGCGCCGTCATGGGCCGTATGACACTGAGTGAAAATACACGGATTTTTATTATCATGTGTATTCTGGGTGTGCTGACCTGGCCTGGTCTGGCCCGGTTGGTTCGCGGTCAGGTGCTGGTGGCCCGGGAGAGCGAGTATGTTACCGCTGCCAAGGCTCTGGGCGTGAAGGAATACGCCATTGCCTTCAAGCATATCCTGCCCAACGTGATGAGCGTTATTCTGGTGAATCTGGTGCTGAACTTCGGTACCTGCATGCTCACCGAATCCAGCCTGTCTTACCTGGGCTTTGGTGTGGCCTATCCCCGTCCTACATGGGGCAATATGCTAAACGGTGCCAACAACGAGACAATTATTAACGCCTACTGGTGGCAGTGGCTGTTTACCGCCACGTTCCTGGCCATCACCTGCATTTGCATTAACATCGTGGGCGATAATCTTCGGGATGCTATGGACCCCAAGTCCAATAGTTCCAGATAAGGAGGAAGAAGAATGGCATTACTTGAACTTCGGGATCTGCATACCTTCTTCCGCACGAAGAAAGGGATTGTCAAAGCCGTAAACGGTGTCAGCTACTCCGTGAAGGAGGGCAAGACCCTGGGTGTTGTGGGTGAGTCCGGTTCCGGCAAATCCGTTTCCGCCATGAGCATTCTGCGGCTGCTGGACGGCAACGGCTATATCGACTCCGGCGAAATTCTGTTTGACGGCAAGGACCTGACCAAGGTCTCCCTGAACGATCTGTACCACATTCGCGGAAATCAGATTTCCATGATTTTCCAGGAGCCTATGACCAGCCTGAACCCGGTGTTCACCGTGGAGCGGCAGCTCAGTGAACCCTTCCGGATCCACCAGGGCATGAACAAGAAGCAGGCTTCCCAGGCGGCGCTGAAAATGCTGGCTGACGTGAAGATCCCCAACCCTGAGGTGGTGCTCAAGCAGTATCCCCACCAGCTCTCCGGCGGTATGCGTCAGCGTGTCATGATCGCCATGGCCCTGGCCTGTGAGCCCAAGCTGCTGATCGCCGATGAGCCCACCACCGCACTGGATGTGACCATTCAGGCCCAGATCCTGCACCTGATGAACACACTGAAGCAGGAGCACGGCACCGCCATCATGTTCATCACCCACGATCTGGGTGTGATTAACCAGATGGCCGACGATGTGGCGGTTATGTACTGCGGAGAGGTGGTGGAGCGGGTCACCGCGAAAACCCTGTTTTCCAAAAACGTGAAGTTCTCCCATCCCTATACCGAGGGACTGCTGGGCTCCATGCCCCGGCTGGACACCACCTCCGCCCGGCTGGACGCCATTCCCGGCGCGGTGCCCCATCCGCTGAATCTGCCCAAGGGCTGCAAATTCGCGCCCCGCTGCAAGTACTGCACCCAGAGATGCATCGACGAGGCCCCGTCCCTTGTGAATGTGGGCGAGGATCAGGAAATCCGGTGCTTCTATCCGGAGAAGGAGGCCCGCCATGCAAAATAATGAGAAGAAGCTGCTGCTTCAGATTCAGAACCTCAAACAGTACTTCCCTGTGGGCAAAGGCCGGTTCGTCCGGGCCAACGACGGCATCAGTCTGGACATCTACGAGGGCGAAACCCTGGGCCTGGTGGGTGAGTCCGGCTGCGGCAAGTCCACCCTGGGCCGCTCCATCCTGCAGCTGTACAAGCAGACCGACGGCCGTACCATGTACTTCGGCCGCTCCATTGACGAGCTGGCTCCCAAGTACGCCCACGACACCTTCCGCACCCTGACCAAGCGTCATGCTCAAATGCTGGAGAAGAAGGCCAAGTACGAGGCCTTCCGGGCAGAGTACGACAAGCTGGAGGAGAAAGAACGCTACCAGAAGCACGCGGAACTGGTCCACCTGCGCAAGGAGGCCAAGGATGCGGTGCTGGACGTGACCACCCTGATCGGCGGACTGTTCGCCCATCCGGATCTGGGCAAGGTGGAGACAGTGTTTTGCGACCAGTATAAAATCTCCAAAGAGCTGAGTATTGCTCTTGAGAAGCGCACTGATCTGGAGTTGGATGCGGCGGATGCGGACTTCCGGCTGGAGAAGGAGCAGAAGGCCGGAAACCCCGTGGAGAAAGCTTCCGCCAAAGCCTCCGCTGCCCACGCGAAGCTGGATGCCGTGAATCAGAAGATCGAAGCTATCCGGAATCGTCTTGCCGAGGGCGGCAAAAAAGTCTCCGCTCTGCGGGACGAGTGCCGGAATCAGCCTGAATATGAGCTGTTCGAGAAGGATCACAGCGATGGCATTGACTTGGCGCGGCTGCGCTACAATGAGATGCGCAAGCTTCGCAGTGATCTACAGCTGATTTTCCAGGATCCCTACTCCTCTCTGAACCCCCGTATGACCGTGGGCCAGATTATCAGCGAGGGTATGGTTGCCCACAAGTACTACCGGGGCAACGGCGAGCGGATGCAGGAGGGTGTCATCAAGGTCATGGAGGACTGCGGGCTGGCCCCCTACTTCCTCCACCGATATCCTCATCAGTTCTCCGGCGGTCAGCGGCAGAGAATCGGCATTGCCCGTTCCCTGGCGGTGCAGCCCAGGTTTGTGGTCTGTGACGAGGCGGTCTCCGCTCTGGACGTGTCCATTCAGGCCCAGATCATCAACCTTCTGCAGGATCTGAAGGAGAAGAAGAACCTGACCTACCTTTTCATCACCCATGACCTGTCCGTTGTCAAGTACATCTCCGACCGGATCGGCGTCATGTACCTGGGCAACATGGTGGAAATCGCGCCTTCGGACGACATCTTCGCCCATCCGCTGCATCCTTACACCGAGGCTCTGCTGAACGCCATTCCCACCACCGATGAGGATGCCAACCGGAATCCTGAGATTCTCCAGGGTGATATTCCCAGCCCTGTCAATCCCCCCAAGGGCTGCAAGTTCCACACCCGCTGCAAATACTGCACGGAAATCTGCACCCAGGTGCAGCCGGAGTTTGAGGAAGTCCGTCCCAACCACTTTGTGGCCTGTCACCACATCCTGGAGCAGGGTGAATAACCATGCTCTTCGAAAAGAAGATTGACCGGGCCCAGAAGTGGCTCCGGGGCAAAAACAAGGATGCCGAGGAGCTTCCCACCCCGGAGGAGCTGAAAAAGGAAAGCCAGGAGATCAAGCTGGAAAAGGGAGAGCTGCCCCTGATGATCTTTCTGGCCCTGGTGATTATCCTTCCGGTGTGCCTGCTGGTGCTGCTGGCTATTTGTTCGTTTGTATTCTTTCTATAACCCCTCGGGCCGCCGGAATTTCCGTCGGCCCGAATCTTTTGAAAAAAGAGGGATATAAGGTAAAACATATCGCGCATCGGACAGACAAATTGTTGTTTGTAGGGATGCGTCCCAAATTACCTGTCATTGCGAACCAGTCCGCTTACCTGGTGTGGCAATCCCCCGGATGAAAGGAACCAGGTATCGATTACCGCCAAAAATCGCAATATCGCCCACTCTTCAGGGCGCTTTTCGGTACATTTCCCATCTAAGTAGGGCTTGCTGATTAATTATCATTAGTCCGTATATCACACGGCAAAAACAATA